>DATBVH010000202.1:0-11810 GCA_036515395.1 Candidatus Angelobacter sp. | reverse complement strand
GGCCTCATCGGCGCCTGTACGCCATACTTTTCCGTACGGCGCAAGTTCCTGCCCCACTTTCCTGCCTTTGAGAAAAGGACGGCCGTATTCAATGGTGATCTTCTTGTTCTGGAGAGTCACTTCGGTCGTGTCATGAGGGCTGGGACGCTTACTTTTATCTTGTTGGGGCTGCTGCGCCAGCGCCATCACCGTGATCAACAAGACCAATGAGACTCCAACTGCTAACTGTTTCCGCTGCATCTTTTGATTTCCTTTCCTCTTAAAGCAAGTTATGATCGCCCTCGACAATAGAAGCTTAACAAAGCGAATGCAGGGCGTTCGAATTACGATATAAGCCCAGTGCTGGGGACGGGGTCACCAAAGTGCTATTGCCGCGTTGACCACGTGCGTCCTTTTCATAATGCGCAGTGTCACATAAAGTTATACCGAACTTATCGTAATACCGAACTTATCTTTTACCGCACAACTCAGAGAAAGAAATTGAAGTGAGGCATGCCATGAAACAACGTTTGGCGTTTTTCCTGTTCGTTTGCTTGGCCGCATCCAGCATCGCTGGCGTGGCCCAATCTGCTGCGCCAGCTACCCCTGTTCACCGCACCACCAAGGCAGTGAATTATCGGCTGCGCGGTGATGCCGTAAAGGTCGACTTTCACGGCACCGAGCTCATGCAGAATGCCTCCGGCGAAGCCAAAGTAACAGGCAAGAAGAGCAGCGTGGAAATCGACGCCAAATTCGATGGCTTGGAAGATCCCACCAAATTCGGCCTGGAATACCTCTCGCTGGTGCTGTGGGCCATCTCGCCGGAAGGCCGGGCGGTCAATCTTGGCGAACTTGTGATCGATCATAACGGCAGCCGCGTCAAGGCCATTACTGATATGCAAACCTTTGGGATGATCGTTACCGCCGAACCGTATTTCGCCGTGAACCAACCGGGCAACATGGTAGTAATGGAAAACATTGTTAGCGCAACCACTGTTGGCCGGCAGGAGAACATTGATGCCAAATATGAGCTGCTGGGGCGCGGCACTTATTCCGCCACCAACACTAAAATTTCAGATGCTATTTTTGGTATCGACCGCAAAACGCCGCGCGTGCTTTTTGAAGCTCGTAATGCAGTGAGAATCGCCAACCTTACGGCTGCCGATAAATATGCGCCATCCATTCTGGCCAGTGCTACACAGCAACTCCGCAAGGCCGAAGAAGCGTACGTCCAGAAGCGCGATAAAAGCACCATTGAAACTTTGGCCCGTGAAACAGTAAGCACCGCAGAGGAAGCCCGCGTGATGGCGGTAAAGCAGAGAGCGGAGGAAGAAGCACAGGCCAAGGCCGCCGCCGATAAAAAGGCCGCTGAAGATCGGGAAGCCAAAGCGCGCCAGGATGCACTTGCAGAAGCGCAGCGCCGCCAGGCCGCTGAAGACGCTCGCATGCAGGCGGAGAAGGCCCGAGCGCAAGCTTTGGCTGCCCAGGCCGATGCCGAGCGCATGAAGGCTGAAGCCGAAAAGGCACGCCAGGAAGCTGAAGCCGCTCGCCAACAGGCTGACGCAGCCCGCCAGCAAGCCGATACCGCCCGTGCCGCCGCCGAGCAGCAAAAGCAGGCTCTGGCCGTGGAAGCAGATAAAGCGCGCAAAGCCGCAGAGGAATCCGACCGTTTGCGCCAGCAAGCCGAGCAAGAGAAAACCGACTTACGCGCACAACTGTTACAGCAGCTGAATACGATTCTGGCTACCCGCGATACCGCGCGCGGCCTGATTGCCAATATGTCAGACGTTTTATTTAAGACCGGCAGTTTCGAATTGCTTTCCGGCGCGCGCGAAAGATTGGCCAAGGTCAGCGGCATCGTGATTGCGCATCCTGGACTGCATCTTGAGGTGGAAGGCCACACAGACGCGGTGGGCAGCGAGGACTACAACCAGAAGCTCTCTGAAAATCGAGCGCAGGCGGTGCGCGATTATCTGGTTCAACAAGGGATCCCGGACAATTCCATTGTGTCACGGGGTCTGGGGAAGACCCAGCCGGTGGCCACCAATGACACAGCGGAAGGACGCCAGCAGAACCGCCGCGTTGAACTGGTACTGTCAGGCGAAGCGATCGGCCTGAAGACAGCTTCTTTCACTACGACGACGCCGAAATAGTTCTATCTATATAAGTCGCGTAAAAAAGAAACCCGCAAAAGGGTTCCTTTATTTTGACTCGATGTGTCCCGCGAATTTGGGCTGTCCGCTAGATCGCCGCCGGTCTTATTTCATCGCGACGATTCAGGATGTTCATTACCGACTGCAGCACGCCTTCGCGCGAATCGCCGGTAACGAAACTATTGCCTTCCATGTCGGGGCGAATTCTTCCCATCTGCAAAATCGGGGCATCGGGAATATGGTGGCGTACCGCGTGGCCAATGGCTTTCTTCATGCGCGGTTCAACGCTATCGGCGATCAGTACTATGTCAAAGATTTGTCCCTGACAGGCCTGATCCACTTCTTTCAGGCTGCAAGCGGTTCTTACACGATAGCCTGCGCGTTCAAGCCACTCAAGTCGCAGCCGCAGAGCAGGTTCGGTCGCCACGATCAATAGCAACGCAGGAGGGAGAACAGGTTGTGCCATTCGGGGGTGACTTCCATCTAACAAATTTATTATCTTTAACTTTAAACGGATTTTCATTATTAGAACAGCATTATCATCTTACTTATGTATTTTCAGTTGTTTAGATGCACTTTACGTTCCCTTACAATTAAAAACTCCAATAAACTCAAGGTTTCGTTGATTCAAGAGCGTTGCCAGGTTTCTTAGAAGCGAAATCAGAACGCCACAGCAACGCCTGCATTCGTTTTTTTTGAAACTGAGTTGTGAATTTTTGCGCTGGTAACGGCGCAAAGCTCATCCCCTTGATAAGCTTGCCATTTAAGGACAGCAGATTTCATGACCTCTCCCGCAACAGCACCGACGGCCTTTACAGTTAAGACGATCCTGAAATACAAACCATTTCGGACGCTCTGGCTGGCGCAGTTTGTCAGCGTCTTTGGTGATTTTCTAGCCCTATTCGGCGTGATCAGCCTCATCACGTTCCGCTGGCATGGGACGCCTGTTCAGGTCACTACCGTCACCATCGCGTTCGCGCTTCCCATGGCCATCATTAGCCCGATTGCCGGTGTTTTTGTGGACCACTGGAATGTGAAGCGCCTCATGATTGCCAGCGATCTCATCCGCGCCGCGCTGATCCTGATGCTCGTCTTTGTCCATAGCGTCCCGCAGATCGCGGCAATTTTCCTGGTCTTAAGCTCCGTCTCCAGTTTTTTTGCTCCCGCACAATCTGTAACTTTACGCACCATTGTGCCGCCTGAAGGTTTGCTGGCCGCCAATGCTTTGATGATGCAGGCTTTCTATATCGTGCGGCTGCTGTCGCCAGCGGCCGCAGGCGCACTGGTGGCATGGCTTACGGAAAAATCATGCTTTTATCTGGATATCGCAAGCTTCGTCTTTTCTGCCGCAATGATTTCGAGTCTGGCGATCATTCGGCCGGCGCGTGCGCAAGGCGAGAAGACAGTAAAGTCGCTGGCCCAGGATTTTCTTGTCGGAAACAAATTCATCTTCACCCATGCAGGACTGGCTTTCGTCTTCATTGCCATGGCCGTAGCCATGTTCGTGCTCAGCTCTTTCAGCCCGCTGATCTCGATTTATATACGCGACACGCTGCATGCCGGATCATTCATGTTTGGCGCAATCAGCGCCATGGTGGGCGTGGGAATGATCGTGGGTACACAACTGATTACCCGTCTTGCAGGAAGCGGATCCAGGTCCTATGTGGTGCTGGGCGGCCTCTTTCTGCTTGGTCTGGGCGCAGGACTGCTGGGAGCGTTTCGCAACACGGCCATGGCAGCGCTCAGCACATTTACCATGGGTTTTGGGATTGCATTTGTCTGGATTCCCGCCCAGACCATGTCCCAGCAGGAAACGCCGCCACCAATGGTTGGCCGCGTGAGCAGCACCTTTATGTCACTGATTGCTATGTCCCAGGTATTTGGTCTTCTGCTCTCCGGATATCTGGCGCAAAGGCTGGGCATACGGCCAGTGTTTATCGCCTGTGCCGGTGCTCTTGCCCTGATTTCCATTGCCGGACACTTCCTGATGCGCGGTCGAACGACTCATGCCACCAGCGCCAATGTTCAGGCAAATGCCGCGACGCAGCCCCCTACGGCAAGCCAGGAATCATGAACCGGCAAGTGCGCCGAATCTTAGAGTCTTAAGTTACTTTCGTGACTTTCGGTTTCATAATTTAGCCGTTACGATTCTCAATAAGTTAGTTACAGCCTGTGTTCCGGGAAAGCATGGCACGCCGCATCACAGGCAACTGAGGAGAAGACGGTGTATTTCACTCCCTTTTGGCGCCATGCACGCCCACGACGGATCGGCTCGGCCGTTTTCGTCGCGCTGCTGGCTTTGTTTTCTTTAATCCCGAACTATTCTTCGTTTGCGCAAACGGGGCGCAAAATTAAAAACCGCGTTGAGCCTGTTTATCCCGAGTTAGCCAAACGAAACAACATCAGCGGAAGCGCCCGCGTTGAACTGCTGATCTCGCCCGATGGCAAAGTGAAGGACGTAAAAGTTTTAGGTGGAAATCCCGTGCTGGTACAGGCTGTAACCGCTGCCGTGGTCAAGTGGAAATACGAACCCGCCGCGGAAGAATCCAGCGTGGTCATTAAATTCGACTTCAACCCGTAATTCGTGCAATTTAAATCTCTCTTGTTGTTTTTTTTGCCTGGATGAATTTGATCCAGGCTTTTTTTGTTTTGCAAGAAAACTCCACTGATGAACACGGATAACGCTGATCTGAAAAGGCTGAAAAATGAATGAGTCAACCGTTTTAGTGCGTACGAAAAAAACGGCTGCAAGAATTGCCTTTCATCAGCCTTATCAGTGTCATCAGTGGTAAGGTTTGTTTTCGGTATAAGTTTTCTCGAGGCCAATGAATGGATTTTAAAGATGCGTTTCTCCAGGCCGCGATTGAAGAAGCCCGGCAGGGGCTTGCGGAAGGCGGCATCCCAATCGGCTCGGTTATCGTGCATCACGATGAGATCATCGGGCGCGGGCACAACCGGCGCGTGCAAAGAGGCAGCAGCATCCTGCATGGAGAAATGGATGCGCTGGAAAATGCCAGCCGCCAGTCCGCCGCCTTCTATCGCGAATGCGTTCTCTATACCACGCTCTCGCCGTGCTCTATGTGCTCTGGAGCAATTCTGCTGTATGGGATTCCGCGCGTCATCATCGGCGAGAATAAAACGTTCATGGGCGAAGAAGAGCTTCTTCGCTCGCGTGGCGTTGTGATTGAAGTCCTGCAGAGCGACGAATGCATTCGCCTGATGGAAGATTTTATCCGCAATAACCCAAAACTCTGGAAGGAGGATATTGGGATCTAGAAAGACTTCCATTCTTTGCCAAAAGACCTAAACCCTCACCACAGATAACACTGATTTACACGGATCAAAAAAGTTCAATAGAACCGTTTTGACTGGATAGCGTGATTTTTAAAAAGCAAGCACAAGATCCTTTTGTCCTACTCGCGCGCTGGTAAAAACGCGCGCTCGCTTAACGGCCGGTCGGGATGACGAGTTTTCCCTCGACTTCGCGCCGATCAAAAGAGCGGCCGCTCTTTCAGGATGACGTGGTTGAGGCGTGGCGATTGTGCGCCGCGCAGCTTCAGGTGGACGCTCTACACCGCCGCTTCCGCCAGTGGAAGCCATATCTGAAAGCGCGTTTCGCCCGGCTTTGAGTTCACCTGAATCTGTCCGCGATGCTTGCGCACGATGCGTGAAGCAGTATCCAGTCCCAGCCCCGTTCCCTGGCCAACGCCTTTGGTGGTAAAGAATGGTTCGAAGATGTGAGGCAGGACTTTCTCGGGAATTCCGGGACCGTTGTCGGCAATCTCCACCACAACGCACGCATCTTCACGATAAGTGCGGAGACAAAGCTTACCCTGGCCGCCCATGGCGTCAATCGCGTTGTCAATGATGTTGGTCCAGACCTGATTCAGTTCGCTGCCAAAAGAATTCACCAGAAACGGGACGCGCTGATAATCGCGTTGGATGGTGACGCCGCGCTTGAGTTTGTGGTTCAAAATTGTAAGCGTGGTTTCCAGGCTCTTGACGATATCAACGTTCTGCACCGGAGACTGGTCCATATATGTGTATTCCTTGATAGCGCGGACCAGATCGGAGATGCGCGAGGTGCTGTTTTCAATTTCGTTGAGCAAATTGGCGATCTCCATGGACGCGGCAATTCTCACCAGGGCGGCGCGCGCTGTGTCGGCGTCGAGCGTAGCGTATAGACGATCGAGCGCCGCAGGCTGGATATTCTTGTGCGCCAGGTCTGAGGCCAGTTGCCAGAGATCTTCCTGCCCGTGAGCGCGCAGCCAGGAATCGATCTCTTCTTCCAGCGTGCTGATGGTGAGCGTGTCCGGTGGCGGGCCGTCTTGCTGAACCAGAGAAGCCTCCAGCCTTTCGATTTCCGCCCGCTGAGCCGTGGTGAGATCGTGGGCTCCCAAAGAGTGGCTCGCGTCTTTGATGCGTTTCATGGTCGCGCGAAGCTGGCTGGTAGCGCGTTTAGCGGCTGAAGCGGGATTATTGAGTTCGTGGGCCAGCCCGGCGGAAAGTTTGCCCAGCCCGGCCAGGCGATCACGCTGCTGCTCCACTCGTGTGGCTTCGCGGATGCGGTCTGACATCAGTCCCACAAGACGTTGGGTCAGGTCAGGCATTTTTTGTATGAGCTGCGGAAAATGCGTCACAGGGAACTTCAATAGACGGCTATCAATCAGAGCGCGACCGCTTACGGTGTAAAACTTCATTCTGGAAAAAGGCAGCACGCCCCCGATGTCCCCGGCCTTGATGGTAAAGAAAAACGTTTCACCGCCAAATTCTCCACGTCCCTGCAGTTGTCCTTCAAGGATCACAAACATGGCATCGGCGGGATCGCCCTGGTGCAGGTATACTTCACCCGCTTTTATATGGAGCTCCTGTGCCTGGCTGATGAACCAGTCAATCTGATCGTCAGGCAGATCGGCAAAAACCGGCACTTTGAGCAATTCTGATTTTTCTACCATGTTTATACCTTGCTCAGGTACTGATGAATGAATTGCACAGCCACCGAGCCTTCACCAACGCCGGAGGCCACGCGCTTGACCGAACCGTGCCGGACATCGCCCACCGCGAACAGGCCGGGAATATTCGTTTCCAAAAGGAAGGGGTCGCGCTCCAGCGTCCAGGTCTTAGGACGCTTACCCTCCCAGAGTAGGTCAGGACCAGTGAGGATAAAGCCGCGGTCATCTCGCTCTACGACGTCACCCAGCCAATCCGTGCGCGGCAGGGCGCCAATAAAAATGAACATGGAGGTTGCGGGCACACGCTCAACTTTATTGGTATCGGAACAAAGCACAGAAATCTCTTCCAGATGAGTTTCACCATGTGCTTCCGCGACGTTGGCGTGTGTCCAGAGCTGGATGTTTGGCGTGTGCTCAATCTGCTCAATCAAATACTGTGACATGGTGCTGGCGAGTGAAGCGCCACGGACCAGAATTACGACCTTGTCTGCATACTTGGAGAAATTCATTGCAGCCTGTCCGGCCGAGTTCGCGCCGCCAACTACGTAAACTATTTCGCCCTTGCATGATAGAGCTTCAGTAGAGCCGCCGCCGTAATAAACGCCAGCGCCTTGAAGTCGATCAATGCCGGGAGCGTCCAGCCGTCGCCACTGGACACCCGTGGCCACCATCAGTGCATGGCAGGAAATTTCGCTCTCATCCTTCAGTTTGATGATGCGATAAGACCCTTCTGTCCTCACGCCAATGGCTTCCTGCGGTGAAAGGATTTCTACGCCAAAGCGTTTGGCCTGCACAACGGCGCGTCGGGCAAGATCGCCGCCGCTCAAGCCATTAGGGAAGCCGAGATAGTTTTCAATGCGCGAGCTCATGCCTGCTTGCCCGCCCGGAGCGTCGCATTCGACAATCACGGTATGCAGTCCTTCAGACGCGCCATAAACCGCAGCTGCCAGGCCCGCGGGCCCTCCGCCGATGATTGCCAGATCATAAAAATCAGTTTGCGCGCGCGTGCGCAGCCCTACTTTTTGCGCGACATCGGCTGGAACACTTTCCAAAAGTTTTGTTCCGTCGGGAAACAACACGACCGGGAGGCTTGCGGATTCAGAACCCAACGCGTCGAGCAGACGCTTGGTTTCTGGATCGTTAGCTGAACTCTCCACGTCAATCCATTGGTAAGGCACTCGATTGCGTGCCAGAAAATCGCGCAGCTCATATGAACGCGGCGACCAGCGCGTGCCCAGTACTCGGATTCCTTCAAATGTAGGACGATAGGAAGCTTGCCAGTCATCCAACACGTCGTCCAACTGCGGATACAGGTGCTCTTCCGGCGGGTCCCATGGCTTCAAGAAAAAATAATTGATGTTTACTTGGTTAATGGCGCTGATGGCGGCATTGGTATCGGCGTAGGCCGTGAGCAAAGCGCGCTTGGCGTCGGGAAAGATGTGCATCGCTTCCTGAAGAAAAGCGACGCCATCCATCTTGGGCATGCGTTGGTCAGCAAGAAGCAGGGCCACACTGTCATTCCGGACTTTCAACTGCTTCAAAAGTTCCAAAGCTTTTTCAGGAGCGTCACTCGCCAGAACTCGATATGTGGCGCCATAGTGCGAACGCAGGTCGCGCTCAATGGCGCGCAGGACATCGGAATCATCATCAATACAAAGCAGAATCGGTTTTGCCATAGCAGCCTACGTTTACATCGCTAAGATTTTTTACATCGCTAGAATTTTTTCGTTGAAGCCAGAAAGAAAACATTAGATGCGCGGCGCGAAATTTAGTCGCATCTTTGACGCCCGAGCAGCTCAATGAGATTCAGGCAGCGTGTACTCGAATTCATAAGAATGCTTGCCTTCAGCAATAATGATCTTAAAATTGCCGGTTATGCCCACGAGTTGGTCGGTACCGGAATCAGGTACTACAATTATGGTTAGCTGAGGAACACCGCGATTCATGATTCCTGTGTGTTGCAGGATGAAAGTGCCCGTGCGTCCTCTTAATGTTCCGCTCACTTTTTCAATTGCCACATAGCCAGCGGAGCCTTTCACCTCAGTCATGCCGGTCAGCATCTGGCCTTTGCTCGTTCCTTCCAAATCGCCGTGAAACTGCTTGTCAATAGTCATCCGCCCAAGCGCAGCGTCTCCGTTCTTGTCTTCTGTCTGCGGCACAAGCTTTACTTCAAACGTTCCACTGGCGTGATTCATGGCAGGCCCTTTCTGAAATGCGTTTGCGATTAAAGGATGTGCGATCGCCCAGGACAAAGCGGCAATCGATAAACACAAAACAATGATGGTTCCGAAGCGGCGATGGGCTTGATCGATAACGCGGACAGTATTTTTCACTCAAGCATTCTAGCGCAGAGTCAATGTCGCTACTCCGAAGACTGCGGGCGTCTAAACACGAGGCACTTTGAGGTGAAGGAATGCACCGCTTCGCCACTCTGATTCAACGTGGTGCTGCGCACTTTGACGATGGCCTGATTTGGTTTGGAACGCGATGGCACGATTTCCAGGATCTCGCTTTCCACATGCAGCGTGTCGCCGGGACGCGTAGGCTTGGGCCAGGCAAGATCGCCACCCAGGCCGATGATGCCGTTGCCTAAAGGCAGTCCGCCGTTCACAAGCAGGCGCATAGCGACGGCTGCCGTGTGCCATCCGCTGGCCGCGAGTCCGCCAAATACGCTGGCTTTTGCGGCAGCTTCGTCCAGATGGAAAGGTTGTGGATCAAATTCTGTGGCGAATTCCTTGATCTTTGCTTCGTCCATTTGGTATGTGCCAGACACGAACCGCTGGCCCACGTGCAAATCTTCCAGATACAATCCCTGAGTTTTCTTCATCGCCGTGTCCTTCCAAGCGCATCCCTCCGCAAATGCTGATCAACTTAGCATCGCAACTAGCGCAGCTTCACTTTAGGTTCCACGGACATTCCCGGTCGCAAGCGATGATCATCGTTTTCACCTTGATCCAGCACTATCCGCACTGGCACACGCTGCACCACTTTCACGTAATTGCCTGAGGCATTTTCCGGAGGCAGCAAGCTGAACCGTGACCCGGTTGCGCCGCCCAGCGAATCGACGTGGCCGCGATAGTCGCGTCCGGAAGCATCAGCTCGTATGGTTACGGGCTGCCCGGGCTTCATCTTTTGCAACTGCGTTTCCTTGAAGTTGGCCGTGATCCAGAGGTCATCCACCGGGATGATGGTAAGCAATTGCTGGCCAGGCTGCACTCGTTGGCCTGCTTCCACATTCTTGCGCCCGATGATTCCGCTCACCGGCGCGATGATTTTTGTATAACCAAGATTGAGCTGCGCGGTGGTGAGTTGGGCGCGGGCGCGGACGGAATCTGATACGGCCGCTGCCGCCTTGGCGCGCGACGATGCGATCTGTTGCGGCGCGGAACCGGCTGAAAGCAGATCGGCTTTGCGCTCCGCCAGCCGGCTTTGTGCCTGCGAGATGCGCTTCTGTGCAGACAGCGTTTCAGCTTTTCCGGCGGTGACGGCTTCACGGTCCGTGCTGGCTTCAGTGGCTACGCGGTCATATTCCGATTGCGAAATCTCATGCTTGGCCAGCAGCTTCTCATAGCGCTGGCGATCGGCTTCAGCGCGGGTGAAATTTGCTTCTGCGCCAGCCAGCCGTGCTTCCGCTGCCTGCAAGGCCGCGCGCTCTGAAGCTACAGAGTCTTCAGCTTCATCGATCGCGGCATGAGCCAGGTCAAGCCGGCCATTGCTGCCAGAGGAGATCACCGCAATGTCTTTTTCCGCGGCAACCGAACCGGCTTGCAGGCGATCGTATTCCGCCTGAGCGCGATCGCGCTCTGCCTGAAAGTCGGCTGGGTCGATCTCTGCCAATACTGTTCCCGCCTGGACAAAATGGCTGTCCTGCACGTCAGGATTCACGCTGAGAATCGTCCCGCTGATGCGGGTGCTGATTGGATGCAAATGGCCGTCCACCTGCGCGTCATCCGTGGATTCGTAGGAAGAGAAGTACATCCACCCTGCCGTGCCGGCGACCAGAAGCACGATGAGCGCCGCAATGAACAGAGCTTTGCGATAGCGCTTCATCGCGACTCCAAGTGAGCGCTTTGGCTTCGGCGGGGTGTTTTCAATGAAATCATCGACGAGATGCTCGCTCCGCTCCTCATTTTCCTGTGGGACCAATTCCGGTTGCGGCTGCTGTAGTTGCGTAGCCATTCTAGTTTCCTCCCAGATACTTATTCACATCTTTTTGTGCCGAGCCCATTGCGCGCAGCAGCGTGAGCTTGGCCAAGTTATGCGCAAAAAGACTCGAAATGTAGTTTTCATTGGCGGCAGCTACGTCCTGCTGCGCCTCTATGACTTCAAGATTGTTGGTAACCCCGTTCTGAAAACGATCGCGGGCCTGATCCAGCGTGCGCTGTGCCAGCTGGCTGTTTTTCTCCGCGACTTTTACTGCGCTGTCCGCCGCCTGGAGATCGGTAAACGCGTTACGCACTTCATAATCCACCCGGCCGACTATGTCGGCGTATTCAGACTGACGGCGGTCAAGTTGCGCGGATGCATCCTGAATATCAGAGCGAATCCGTCCGCCGGTGAAGATGGGCAGAGAAATTGTGGCAACGAGTGAGTAGGTTGTTTCTGATCGCGCAAGATTGGTGCCGATGCTTCCGTAGTATCCATTCAAACTGATGCCCGGTGCGCGCTCAAGCTGAGCGGCGCGCTTTGCCAGTTGAGTAGCGCTGGCGGTTGCGGCGGCGGATTT
>DATBVH010000201.1:0-5765 GCA_036515395.1 Candidatus Angelobacter sp. | reverse complement strand
CGCCTGGTGGACGTTGAGTAGGGTGTGCGGGATATGGACAGATGTTCTGCAGTTGCTAACGGGCTAAGATGATCACGGCGCAGGCATTTGACTTCCGATCAGGTGGTTGCAAACTATGCCGAAGCTGGTTTTTCCTGCTTCTTAACGATCTCTTTCAATTGCTTGGAGGTCCTCTCCAGCAACTGCTTGGTTTCCGGATGGGATGCCCTGCTCAGGGCCTCGGCTAGGGGCAGCCATTCGTGTTTACGGTTCTCCGGTGGCCACTTCTTGTCCTGATCCAGAAGTTTCATGCGGAAAAAACGTGCGTTCACGGTTTCATCGCCACTGGGAAAATGAACATCTTCAATCCATCCTTCCACTAACGCCCAACAACCAGTTTCCTCTCGTACCTCGCGCACGGCTGTATTCTGGGGAGTCTCTCCGGGTTCAATGTGGCCTTTAGGCAGGACCCATTCCTCGGGATTGTTGGTGGCTTGGAGCAATAGATATTGAAGCGCGCCAACCTGCTCTCGGAAAACAACACCGCCGGCATGCGTAAGTCCATCCGCCCTGGCAGGCCTTGCAGGAGCAGCGAGGCCGTTCGCCATCCCCTCAAGCGTGATCACAAACCAATAAGCCTGTTGCGTCGCTTTGAAGCGTTGGTCTACATAGCGCCACAGTGCTGGTAATAGAAGTCCCAGCGCCGCAGCAGCATAAAGCAGCGGATACTGGCGAGATTGGTCATAGCACGGGTTCCTCAGTGCTGGGATGAATTGCGCCAGCGCCAAGGCCAGCAGTACCACGGCAAAGCTGCGAAAAAATTTGGAATCCGCCTCAAAGCGCTGCACCGCAACCAGCCCGGGAGGATGTTCCTTGGATAAACGCGCTTTACACCACTGATAGGCATTGACGGCATCTTGCGCGGATAAAGCTGCCAATGCGCGCGCTTTGATCCGGACGGCCTGCGTAACAGCGTCATCAGGATTTCGTCTAAACAAAAATCCTGCCATTGCTCGTTGATGGGAAAAATTCTTGCCCTTTGCCAGGCGCACAGTTTGTCCGGCAGGCGTGCCTTTTCTTAACCAGTCGTACAGTTCATCCAGCCAGGAGCCGAGTAAGAAGGCGATGTGTCCTAACAAATAAGCCAGAAACAGAAAAATCATCCAGTCCTCTGTCGTTTGAAACTGGAAACTTTCCTTGTTTAGCGCCACAGCGATTTGGCATCTCCACAAATAAGTCAGTAGAGCACCAGGCAGCAGGATCGCGAAAAAGTCGATTACGCCGACAAAAAATTTCTCTGGCTCAAAGTTCATAAATAAGTCGTGCCTCACGATCACTGCAAATCGAAGCTGGAATAGAGACTACCGCCGCATTGGGCCGGAGCAGTTCTGGTCAATATCCTGAGCCGCCAATGGTAAATCGCTTTCTTTCCATCGGACACGCAAGTAGAAGCCAATTCACGCCACGGCTTTTCGCCGCAGTCCCCACAGCAGGAGCAAAGATGATCCGACAGTGGTTAGCGCGACAGTCATGAAAGCGGCAGTGATAAGTGCTTCCTGCCAGGGCAGAGCAGAGTGTCCGGCAGAGGTGATAGGGGAAAGAGCAGCAGCGCCGAAGATCGCCGCGAGAATAGTAGCGACCCAGTTTACGTATGCGCCATAGAGAGCGGTCCAATAGGTGGCAGTTTTGAGACGAAGAGAGAGCCTGACTTCAGTCCAGGCAGCGCCCAGGGCGAGAAGGAACGTTCCGTTCATAACGCCTTCCAGGTGGGCAGCGAGTCCCATGCGCGGGTTGACGAATTTCTGCTCCAGAAAACCCGTGAGCAGGCCGAGTAAAAATAAGAACATTCCGTGCCACATCAACCGGCGCTTGCTATCTTCCATGGGTAATCCTGCTTTCCTGTTTTCTGCGAATGGATGCATGGGTATTGTATTCACACCCGGTGGAAAGCGCTTGCGTAAACGCGCCCTGAAGTTTCAGGCTCATGCGATATGGTAGCGGAACAGATCCTTCAATTTAATTGGGAGTGTCAACCGGCGATTATCCTGCTACTCACGTTTGTTTAGCGTATAGTCAATAGCAACTGTTGTTTCCCTGGCAGATGGCTGCCTTAAAAGCATTGCGCCGCTTTACGGAGACATACTGAAGAATCCGAGGAGTTGTGCGCTCATGCTTTTGAGCTCTGATTTTGCCAGCGAAAGCGATCTGCTGGACCGCGTGATGGAAAAGGGAATCGTGGTTGAAATATGGGACCGCATGGAACTCTGCGGCATTGACATGACCGGCATGCAGGTTTCAGTTTCTTCTATCCGGCTCTTTACTGAGGGCAGAAATCCGCCGTTCCGCGCAGGTTATTTCTGGAAGGTTGAACCTTCTTAAGAATCTCACCGCTGATTAACGCGGATAACACTGATCTGAATTGAGCTTGTCCTTATGAGCCCACGCTTTGCTTGCGTCGCGCCAGACAAGGACAAACCTTACCGCTGATTAACGCGGTAACACTGATCTGAATGGTCTTGGTCTTCCCTGGTTCAAGCATGGCAGTACACCCTCTTAACTGGCAAGACTAACCGGCTGCGTAGGAGAGCGGATCTCTCAGATGAGTTTGATCCGTGTTAATCAGTGGTAAGGGTTCGATTTCCGCTATTTCGGTTTCTTGCTCTTCGCCGCCGGAGCTTCCTCGGAGTCTTCCAGCTGAGCCAGCAGTTTGAACTCGACTTCCCGCGAGCGCGAGCTTACGGTTTTTTCGGCGTTGTTGCTGGTAAGTTCCTTGAGCGTACCGCGAAGGACGTAATAGCCGTCGTCACCTTTGGTTTTGCCCGGACCTCGGCTGAATTTGCCGTTGAATTCATACCAGACGCTATGCAGTGGTCGCGTGGTGAAAGAAACGTCGTGGCCCTGAACGTCGGCCTTGGCGAAAAACTGGTCGAGAAACACACCATTGTCACTGTCGGAGTCGCCCATGCGTGAGATGTATCCGGTAACCGAGTTTCGATCCAGGGTAATTTGAAGGAACTCGCCTTCCTTCACAAAGCTGTACATGCCGGAAATGTCTTCCGCTGCGTGCGGCACCGTTGCATTGGCGCTGTCTTCCTGGGCGGCTTTGCTCTGGCCTCGGGTAGCCAGTCCGGCCTGGGCGTGGCAGAGCGCAGACAACACCGCTAGGGCAAGCGGCAGCAGGGCCTTTCGGGATAAAAGCGTGAGCTGTGCCATGTAGTAATAAAGATATAATCGTTCTCATCAGCGGGAACAAGGGAAATGCAGTCGGCAAAAAAAACGCTCCGGGATGAGGCGTTGGCGGCTTCTGCCACGGATCTGCGTTTTGTGGTTGAGCCTGAGCCATGGCTTCGGATTTTTGCCCGGAATATCGGGGACTTGTTCCGTAAAGCTCCACCACCCATCTGGGTAAGCGCGGCTCCCGGCGAATACTGGCCGGACGCGCTGGTGCATCGTCCGGTAGCGTGGAAGGCCGCACGGCAGTCGTTTCTGGGGCACGGGCTGGTGATGATTGCGATTTACGCGCTGAATCTGGCTTGGCTGAATCAACCACAGGTGCTGCCGCAAGCGCCGCCGAACCAGACGGTAGTCCATTATGAAGTCTCGGAATATCTGCCGCCGGTGAATACCCAAAAGGCAAAGCCTGACCCGCCTCGGAGAACGCGTCCACAGAAGGCTGATCCTGAGTTTGCTCCGCAGGAAATTGTGGTGACGAATGAAAACCATATCAGCACGCGTCAGGTGATTGTGCAGCCAAGCCAGTTCGTAGTGAAACAGGATCGTCCGCTGCCCAATCTTGTTGCCTCGACCGGAATTCCCGGCGCTCCTATTGCGATGAACCATCCCTTGCAGATGCTCCCCATCAATGTTCCACAGATCGCGGAACCCGCGCAGCCGGTCGCACAGAGCAGGTTGCGGCCACTTTCGTTTCCTCCCGCCGCGCGGCCGGAAGTCGCTGCTCCAACAGAAGCACCGGCGAATCATCGCGTGATGCCGACTCTGCCGTTAGAGAGTGCGATCGTCGTTCCACCTGCTCCCGACATAACGGCGCGGAAGCCAGACGCTCTTCAACTCCCCGCGCAAGCTCTGCCACAGGTGGCCGCACCGGCGCCAGAATCTGCCACAAATCATTCATTGCAGTCCATTCCTTTGCCGATGGACACGCCTCAGGTTGCGCCGCCTGCTCCACCAACCTCCAGCCGCAATCTTGGCCAGCTTGGGTTGCCCATGCAGGCGGCTGTAGCTGTGCCGCCCGCTTCGCCTGTCGCTAACGGAAACACCGCGCAAGAGAAAGCATTGAGCCAAATGCTGGTGCTCAATGCCCACCCAGTAGCGCCCAGCGGTCCGGTGGTTGTGCCTGAAGGTAATCGCCCGGGAGAGTTTGCCGCGAGCCCTTCCGGCCACTCTGGCGCCAGTGCTCGTCCGGAAATTGCGCAGCATAGTTCCGGCGATAGCGGCTCGCCCGCGGATATACATGTCTCGGCTCCGCTCACAAAAGTCCCAAACAATACCGTCGTAGCGTCTGCCGCGTCGCCAATTGCGCGACCGCTGGTGCCTGATAAAACAGATCTGCCGCATGACAGTGTTGATACTCGCGTCTTCGGAACGCGCAGGCACTACTCCATGCGGCTCAGCATGCCGAACCTCACTTCATCCACAGGAAGCTGGAGCATTCGATTTGCCGAGTTGAACGCCACGCATGGCAGCACTGACCTGAGCGCGCCTGAGGCCATCAGCAAAGTTGATCCCGCTTATCCGCAGGACTTGATGCATGACCGCGTGGAAGGGACAGTGGTCCTCTACGCGGTAATTCACGCAGACGGCAGCGTGGGCGAGGTAAAAGTGCTTGAGGGCTTTGACGATCGGCTGAATGAAAATGCGCGCAAGGCGCTTGAACAGTGGCGATTTCGTCCCGGAACAAAAGACGGTACGCCGGTGGATGTTGAAGCGGTTGTCCGGGTGCCATTTAAAGTGCCGCGCAGAACCTTCTAACTATCGCGCAGCCACCAAGTTGTTTGAGACAGCTTCTATCGCCTGGTAAATCTTTGGATGGGTACAGACTTCATAGTAGTAACGGTCGGTAACGCCTTTGGGCGAAAAATCACGCGCGTCAACGTGGGTGATGCAGCCTTCACGAATTATGATGTGGTGAAATGATCCCTGGCCAATTGGCACTACACCGGCATAAACACGCACTGCGCTCTTTTGCCAAATCATTGGCACCTGCAAATCATATGCCTGAAGCGAAATTTCTCCGCGTAGCTTTTGAAACGCCGCTTCATTGATGTGAATGCCGCCAATATTGTAGCGAAGCAGAAATTCGTCAGGATTGCCGCCGGTGTCTTCGTCTTCCACGGCTTTAAATGAAAACACATTGAACAGCAATTCGCGATCTTTCATTAGCCGGCGCACGCCCTTGCTGCAGGAAGAGAGGCGATCGCTTTCATTCAGCGCCTTGGAAATCATGATTTTCTTATTGCCGTCCATCAGGTACATAGGCGCGGAATCCTGGTATGAGATTCCGATGCCAAGCTCAAGGCTGGGCAGTCCCGCGGAAAGTGATCGCTCATTATAAGCGGTAACTACCTGGATGATTTCTTTTGCCAGCACGCAGGTCTGCGCCACGCCCAACGCGGGTTCGCCGTCACGCTCAAACAGCGCCAGGATCAGCGCATCGCCTTCAATAAAAACTTTCTTTGCTTCATACTTTGGCAGCAGCTTGTTGATGGGATCGTAAAAATTCAAGCTGAAGTAGGAAGCGGGATTTAGTCCCTTTTCCAGCAGCGTGC
>DATBVH010000200.1:0-5804 GCA_036515395.1 Candidatus Angelobacter sp. | reverse complement strand
AACGCCAGTGGTCATCAAGCGACCATCGGTGGCGGACGTAATGAATTCCGTGTCGATTGAATTTGCCAATCGCTCCAATGATTACAACCCGGATATTGCTGAAGACAAGGACGATGCCAGCATTGCGCTTTATGGCTTGCGCAAGGCGTCCCCCGTGCAGGCGCATTCGATCACAACAACCACAGTGGCAAAGTTCGCGGCCAATTTGCTGCGCAAGCGATCGGTGGAGATTCGGGCAACATACACTTTTTCTCTAGGCTGGCAATTCAATCTGTTGGAGCCCATGGACCTGGTAACGCTGACCATCCCGGAATTGGGCTACAACAAAAAGCCGGTGCGGATCACCGCAATGCGGGAAGACGATTCAGGCAAGCTGGAAGTGGATTGTGAAGACTTTCCCTGGGGAACGGCGGCGCCAACGCTTTACCCGCATCAGCCCGGCGCAGGATTCATCACGCAAGCCAATTCAGATCCCGGCGCGGTCAGCGCGCCGATTATTTTTGAAGCGAATGATCGTCTTTCGCTGACTGGGAATTATGAAGTATGGCTCGGGGTCTGCGGACCAACTGTGGCGATTACCGGCGTAAGCTATCCTGCGCCACCGCCTCTGGTGCCTTCGCCGATCCAGATCACGGCCACAAATCACGGCTATAAGACAGGACAGAAAATCACCATCTCCGGAGTTGGCGGAATCACCGCCGCGAATGGCACATGGACCGTCACCGTAATTGACCCCAATACGTTCACCTTGAACGGCTCCATCGGCAGCGGCACATATACTTCCAGCGGAGTAGCGGTGAATCAGGATTGGGGAGGCGCGTCCGTCTGGATATCGCCCGACAACAGCAATTATGTGCAGCTCGGCAAGATGTACGGACCTTCGCGCATGGGCGTGCTCACGGCGCAACTGGCGTCGGCGGCCGATCCTGACACAACGCACACGTTGGCTGTTGACTTAACGCAATCTACAGGGATTTTGAATTCCGGCACGCAGTCCGACTGTGATAATTACCGCACCCTTTGTTACGTGGATGGCGAACTGATCAGTTATGAAGATGCCACGCTGACCGGTGCTTTTCGCTACGATCTGGGCGCTCACGGCTCGCCGGCAGCGATTACCGCTGCCAGCAATCCCGGTCTTATCAGGATCACCGTGGCGAATCACGGCTTCAACACAGGCGAGACCGTAGTGATTGCCGGTGTCGGCGGCAACACGGCGGCAAATGGAACATGGATCATCACAGTTGTCGATGCCAATAACTTCACTCTAAACGGCAGCACTGGAAACGGCGCGTACACAACAGGCGGAACGGCGGTGGTGGCAGCGCGGCTCAGGCGGGGCGTTTTCGGCTCGCCCATCGCAACGCACAACGCAGGCTCGGTATTCCTTCGGCTGGATAACGGAGTGTTTGTATGGGAAGCCGATCCCACTCTGGTGGGCACCACCATCTTTTTCAAGTTCACCAGCTTCAACCGCATGGGATTGATGGAGCAGTCGCTGGCCAATGCAGCTCCGTACAGCTTTGCTTTTAACGGAATCTTCGGTAACCACGACGAGACTCCGGCCAATAACGCCACTATCGATTCTGTGTTCGTCAGTGGTACCGCTGTCAATATACGGATTTACGGTACTGGAGGAGTGGGAAGCAGCTACATCGCATGGAAGATGAAAGACCAGGGCGGGAGCAGAACCATCCCGGCGCAAACTATTACCGCAATTGATGACAATGGCGGCGCCAGCCCGCAGGTCACCACAAATTACTGGATCAGTTATGACTTCAGCGTAGCCCGGCATCGCGCATGGGTGAACTACAACAATTACGTTCAGGCCGTGTATCGCGGACAGATGCGCGTTGGCTTGATGACCACCGTGAACAGCTCAAATACCGGAGGCACCTCCGGCGGCTTGGGCGATTCCGGATCCGGCGGCTCTGGATCGGGCAATCGCAAGCTTCCACAAATGTGACGGCGTTTTCGCGGCGTCTGAGCCGCGAGCCGTCATCCTGAGCGAAGCCGAAGGATCTGCTGTTTCGCAAGCTGCTAGCTCCTGGCTCTTAGCTCTTGGCCTTTGGCTCTTGGCTTTTAGCACTTGGGCTTTTGAACTCTGCGCTCTCGACCTTTAGCCAAACTGTTCAACGTAGAGACGTAGATTGCTAGGTCTCATTCGCGCTCAACCTGAGTTCTTCGGCGCTAATCCTTGTGACTTCCGTCGGCGACGGGATCAGGGACTCCGGGCCGTCCACTACCGGAGCTTGTAAAAAGCAGCACAAATTATTCCAAAAATGTTCTGGAGCTTTTCATGTTGAAAAAGATTCTGCTGTTCTCCGTGTTCCTCTGTGTCCTCTGTGGTGAAGGATTTTGTCAGAACCTCACAACGGTCAGTTCGTCCAACATTACCGACATCAATGGCGCCAAGCTGGCGGCCGGCCAGCTCTGTTTTTTGATTACTGACCAGCAGGACAACCCGATTTCCGTTTCGATCGGCGGAGGCGGGCAGGCCCTGAGGCGCGGTTATTGCTCGCCTGTCGCGGCTGGCGCAGCGACGACTTTTACCGTTCCCAACCCGGCGGCGACTCTGCCCTCGGGAATTTATTATCGCGTTACGGTCAAAGACTCCAGCACCGGGCAGGAAGTCTTAAGATACACAGGAGTCTCATTCGCCGGAGCCACATTTAATTTTGACAATTACGCGCCGGTAAATCTGGGCAGCTTTGCGCCACTCAGCGGCAATAGCGTATCGGGAAATCTGGCGGTGAGCGGCAATGTGGCGGCCACGGGAACTGTTACAGGATCGAATATTCCCGGCGCAATCCTTCAGCAGATTTTCAATGCCGGAGTTGGGCTTACGCAGCGCACCGCCTTCAACTGTCTGGCCGGGATGGTTTGCTCCGACAATGCCGGAACCTTGCGTACGGATGTGCGCATGGGATCGCTTACCACCGTCACCTTCTCCGCCACTCCAATATTCGATGCATCCACGGCGGCCAGCTTCAAATTAACCCTCACAGGGAACGCCACCAGTTCAACGCTGACCAATGTCGTAGCGGGTGAGCCGATCAGCTTTGAAATCTGCCAGGACGCGACCGGCGGCCGTACTTTTGTTCCGCCCGCTAATGTTTTGAACATGGGAACCATCGTGAGTACGGCGAACGCATGCAGTACGCAGGAATTCTGGTTTGATGGATCAAATGCGGTCTCTTCCGGTCCCATGCAGAGCAGCGGCGGATCGATTATTCCAGGCACGCTGTCCGTTGCAGGAACTGCTACGCTGGGCAATGTCAATATGGGCGCAGCCAATACGCTTACAACTTCAAACATTAAAGCGATACCGCTAATATTCTTTAACATTTTGGATGCTAATGGACTGAGCCATTTTGGCATTTCAAATTCTGCGCCATACGTGAACACCTTCGTGCAAGGGAACGGTTCAGGCAATGTATTTCTGGGCAGCGCAGGCAAATCGTTCGTGGCGGATACCACAGGCAATATGACCACGGCTGGCGGCATAACCTTTCAAACGACTTCACAAACACTACCGGGTACACTGACAAATGACACAGCAGGTGGCCTCCTGTTTACATCTAACGCTGGCAAGAGCATCCAACTTAACAATTCAAATGGCCATCTTTTTTTGAACGGTCCCGGCGCGGTAGTCGGATTTGCAGGAGCCACTTCAGGGCAAACGTTTCTGCAAGGTCCCTCAGTAGGCGTGGGCAATACCCTGGGACTCCCGAATGCAAATGATACTCTAGTGGCTCGGACCACCACCGACACATTGACCAACAAGACTTTAACCTCGCCGGTTATTACAAATCCGACGATCAATAGCGGGGTAAGCCAGGGAAGCGGAGTCAAACATCAAAGGTTTGGAGCTTCCTGCACTACAGGTGCGGCCATTGGCGCGGCCTGCAATAGCACTTACACCTGGACCAGTCCTTTTGCCGATGCAAATTACTCCGTGGTCTGCACCGGAGACAATCGTGCTGGAGGCGCCTTGGGCATACCTGTGGTGATTAACACGAATAGCATTGGGGCTTCGTCATTCTTTTTGAGTATCGCCGCATTCAGTGCGACGGCAGCCCAATTTCCGGCAGTTGATTGCATTGCTTTCCATGACTAATTGGGGCCACGCCGCGCGACCACGACAACATTTCCTGCGATCAGATCGTCATCGGTAGCATTGATAAATCCGGCCGCAAGGGATGGGCGAGCGCGTTCGACTGCTCGCATGGCAGTGGCTCTGACACCAGTTGGCAGCAAATCCATACGGCTGGATGGAATCTCATGCTTGATTCCGGTCACATACTGAGCAAATGTTTCTACCGTAAAGCCCAGATTTTCCAGATGACTTACATAGGCGCTCAGGCGGACGCGATTGGGGCCGCCCTGCCAGCGCAAGGGCTCATACAGGGCATTGGATAATTCCAGAAACTTCAGATCGTGGAAAGATTCAGAAAACTGGCCATGGTCACGAAAGTCAATGTTATGGATCATGACTCCCTCAGGATTCAGAGACCGGGCCATGCTGGTCAATGCAGACAATGGGTCATAAACGTGTTCCAGGGTGGCCACGGAAACGATGTAATCGTAACCGTGGTTGGCGGCAAAGAATTTTTCCGCCGCTGCGTTTTCTCCACTGTGGCGATGCAGACCTGAGAAAGCCGCTTCAGAAAATGAATCGTCTGTCATGGCGTTTCTTAGCCCCGGATGTGCTGAAACCATAGTGCGATTGATGTCTCTCTGAAGTTGCGAATCAGGAAAAGAGAAGCGGTCCGGCAGGTCAACGTGGGAGCAGCCGTCGGCAAGAAAAAGCAAACCGAGCGCGCAGGATTCGCCAGGCCCCACATCGGCGACTTTCCCCTGAAAACGCTCAATGCCTGTCACAGACTTAAACAATGCAAAAACGTCATGCGCATGTTTAACTGCCTCTGCTGCAGGAATCGGGTATGAACCAGACAAAGTCTTCCCGGTCAGGTTGATCAGCATGGAGCAGAACATGCGGTAACCAGCCAGCGTGCAGTAGCGTAGCCAGAAACTCTTGCTCGTAGCGGACTTGATCCGGGTCTTAAGCGGCTGAAAAGCGACTCTCAGACCGGGAAGGCTGATTGCCATGAACTCACTTTCCACTGAACTCTCGCACCAACTCCAAGTCATACGAGTGCCGTATGCGAAACACAGGAGAGGGGTTAAGCTGCTGTAATTAACGATGGAAATATTTTACATCGACATTGTGCATTCCAATACACCTGCATGGCTGCCTTAGGCTAATAAGATCAACCGCTAAGGTATAGAGCGGATGAGCCGCTACCGTTTGAACGCCGCTCCGAACCGGCTGCCCGCCAAGGCCAGGCCGACTTGTGCCAATTTCTGTATTGAATGTGTCATTTCTTCTGGAGAGGGAACCCATGCAAATTCACTTTATCGATTTTGTTACGGCAGCGAACCTGCTGGTGCTGCTGGGAATTTATCGCAAGATGTCGATCATTGTGTACCAGCACAAACTGATGTGGACCGACTTTGCCGAGCGCAAAGGCATCAGCGCGAACGGAAAGCATGCGGCCAGCGTTTAGCGGCTGCGGTCTCCGCCGATGCTGGAACGGCTTAGCCGCGACTGAACGCGAATTGCGCTAATAAAGGCGTTTCTCAGGTGAATTCCAATGAAACTTACTCCAAGAGAAAGATTTCTGGCCAAGGTGTGTCCCGAGCCGAACGGAGGGTGCTGGTTGTGGCGTGGGATGGTGGTTGCCAGCGGTTACGGAATGGTGCGCTTTGAAAGAAAGATGTATCCAGCGCATCGGCTGGCG
>DATBVH010000199.1:0-5853 GCA_036515395.1 Candidatus Angelobacter sp. | reverse complement strand
ACGCGCCGAGCCCGCTGCAGCAAGGCCTTCATAGATTAGTAAATCAGATTACGGTGAAGCGGTTTGGAGCGAAGCGACACGAATATCAGAAATGGTGAAGGGCGAGGCCGATCACGCGCCGAGCCCGCCGCAGCAAGGCCTTCATAGATTAGTAAATCAGATTACGGTGAAGCGGTTTGGAGCGAAGCGACACGAAAATCAGATGCTCATCGCTGTACGTAACGGCTGTACGGAAACCGCTGACTTGCTCAGCTTGGCTGTAATGGTGCAATTGCGACCTTTGGCTTTTGCTTTGTAGAGTGCCTGATCGGCCATGCGAAGCACTTCTGCTGGCGCAAGCTTGTCGCCGTTGGTCGCGGCCAGTCCGATGCTTACTGTGACGTTGGTTTGTTTCTTGGCTCCCCGACCTATCCCGCTCTTCCCTTTTCTGCGCCGGTCCGCGCCACGCACAGTGAATACGGATCGCTCAATCACATGCCGCATCCGGTCAAGATAGACGAACACTTCTTCTGAAGACTTGTTCGGAAAGACGATGGCGAACTCTTCACCGCCATAGCGATAGGCTTTTCCGCCGCCGGTGATATGTGATAGTCGCGATGCCACCAGCCGCAGAGCCTGATCACCCGACTCATGCCCATAACTGTCATTAAACTTTTTGAAATGGTCAACGTCGAGCATGGCGATGGAATATGTGTCGCCAAGCTTCATCAGAGCTTCATTCAATGAGCGGCGGCTGGGAAGCTGCGTAAGCTCGTCGAGGTATGCCATGGCGTAGGACGTTTCAATCAATGCCACAATCAGCGCCTGGCCGCCCGCAGCGAAATAAACTCCATCCAGATGGCTGGCGCCTGCCGCGCGCAGCGCGATAAACGCCGCAACCACGCTCCACAACAAGCTGCTCTCCACTGCTTTATAACGGCGCAACAGCAGGACCGTCATTATGGCCATTGCCAGGATAAAGGCCAGCAGCGCCGGCTGTGACAGCCCGCTCCACTGTGAAAACATTAATGGGATAAATGGGCGCCTGAGCTGCGCGGCAATATGTGCTACGGCAGGCATGCACAGAATAGCCACACTCATCACCTGCAAGGCGATCATCGCCAGACGGCGGCGGCCGGCAGGCGAAACGATTCCGCGCTCACGCAGAAACGCCAGCACCAGCAGGTTGAGCGGCAGCAGGATGGCAATTGCGTTACCGACAATCCTGGCGGAATCCGCTGACAAACGCGGCATCACCCAAGAAAATGCGCTTTGTGCCAGCGCCAACGCCAGCAAGGCAAAAAACAACCGGCTGCGACGGAAAAATGCGCTCAACGCCAGCCCTATGCCGAAAACTACTACGGGAAAAAACTTAACCAGCGGCGTTTGCGGATCGGCCAGCACTCCTACTCGGATCAGCAGCGCAGAAAACACCAAAAGAAGGCTTCCCGGCAAAGTCAGCCGGTAGAGAATCGTGAAGATTTTTCTATTGACCTTGATCACTGCGCCGCGCTCCCGGTTTGCAGATTGAAGGGGTACAGATTGAGCCGTGCCGATTGAAGCCAGACCTTTGCTAAGCCACTTACAATTCAATGGCTTGCGTCCAATACATCCATGCCTGATAGAAAAACTATATGAGAGCGCTGTATTCCCGGACAGATGCCAACAGTGCCATGGCCTTTTTCTATCCTGCATTCAACCCTTGGGTACCTTGTGCCGGTTCCAAAGCGGATACACGCCGTTAGTGCGGCACCAACCCGGATACGTGCCAAAACAACTTCTGCCATGTAGAATTCCGCTGACATTTCAAACAGATACTTGTAGATCGAATCTGCGGTAAAACTGTCATGCCTTGCCACGGAGTGCTGCGGATAAAGCCGTGACAGCAATTTCCCTAGAGGTGAAAGTCATGAAATATGCTGCGGAGTTGTTGGGCACATTCGTTCTGGTCTTCGCCGGGTTGACCACAGCCGTGATCGCTGGCGGAAAAGTTGGCAATGTTGGCGTTGCCATGGCATTTGGACTCTCTCTGCTGGCTATGGCATTTGCCGTGGGTCCAATTTCCGGCTGCCATATCAATCCCGCTGTCACGCTGGGAATGGTAGTGAGCCGCCGCATGGGGATCAAAGAAGCAGCCGGCTACTGGGTGGCGCAGTGCATCGGCGCGATTATCGCCTCTGCTGTAGTGCTATTCATTGCCAGCGGCGCTCCCGGCGGATCCATGGCTTCTTTGGCTGGCGCGGCCAACGGCTGTGGCGAACATTCTCCGGCTAACTACTCCATGGCCGCGGCTTTTGTGGCGGAAATGTTTCTCACTATGCTGCTGGTCTTCACCGTGCTCGGCGCAACCGACGATCGCGCACCAGCGGGCTTTGCCGCAATTCCCATCGGCCTGATCCTGACCGTTATTATTCTGGCTGGAATTCCTATCACCAATGGATCGTTTAATCCCGCCCGCAGTATTGGACCCGCAGTTCTGGTGGGCGGCTGGGCCATACAGCAGCTTTGGCTGTTCATTGTCGCGCCGATGTGCGGCGGCGTAATCGCTGCATTACTTTACATGTCAATCCGCGTGCCCGGCCCACTCATTTCGGCCAAACAGGCGGAGCAGGCATTGCCGAGCCATCGGGAAGAACGGCGCCAGAACAAGCCCTGACGCCATAGTTAGAGCTACTCATTCCTGGAATTCGTAAACGTAGAGACGCAGCATCGCTGCGTCTCTTTTACATTTTCACTAACTCAACTCTTCGATTTTTTGCCCGACCGTCGTCTGTCCCATTGTCAGCAACTGGCTTGGTAGCTCCAAAGCCCTTGGCCGCCAATCGCGATGCGGCAATTCCCTTTCCCGTGAGCCACGCCACCACTGCCTGTGCGCGCTTCTCTGATAGCGCCTGGTTCGCCGCCGTATTACCTTGATTGTCTGTATGACCTTCAACGCGCAGCTTGAGATCCGGGTTTTCCTGCAAGAGCTTTACAATCTCGCCCAGAACATTCGCCGAATCCGGCTGAATTGTCGCTTTGGCGGTATCGAACTGAATGCCATAAACAGCCACATGGCCTGATTTGTTAAGCTCGTCAGAGAGGCTGGATGCATCGGCTGTCACTTCCTGCGCCATCTGTTTTTCCATGACGATGGTCTGGTAGTAATATGACCCGCTGTTTTCCAGCATGTACCATGTCTTGCCTTTGTGCGCGGTAATGGTCCCCGGCGACTCTTCGTAATCCAGCGTGAACCCGGCTTTTTTCAACGCCGTTTCAAAATTGCGGAACACCTGGATGTCGCTTACCCCTTCGCGCGTGCCATAGTCCCAGGAGTGAAAGTCGCCTTCCACTGTTTTCTCTTTCAAGTTGCCATCCTGGTCCTTTGAAATCGGCATCTTTTTCTGGTCATATTCCTTGTTTTCACAGGAGTGAATCGTGCTGCCGGGCATGCGAGTAATAATCGGCGAATCCTTGCAGCCTTCGGCGTCCTGGTCTTGCGCGCGCAGATTCGCGGCGCTTAATGACAGCGCACTGCCAACCAATAAACAGAGCATCAGTTTCATCGGTTTTCGTCCCCTTACGAAATAGATTTCGGAACATGGTATCGGAAACTCGCGATTGGGTCACTCCCAGCGCTGGCATTTGGGGACTGGCCAACCCTTTCGTTATTTTGCTGTGCTGCTACTAATAACACTTGCCGCAGCCGCAGCCACATTCCTGCGCACGCGACGGCGTCGCCCGCATCGATCCGCATCGACCCTGCGCTCTGAATAACAAAATGACCGGCGAAATCGTGCAGTTCACCGGTCATCAATTCAGGTCATTAGAGACAGCCGTTGCATGTCACCATCTGGGTAGTAACGACGCCCGTCGAAGAGATGGTATGGACCGTATAGCCAACCTGTGCTCCCGTCCCGATGGCGTATGCCACAGCTGGAGCCATGCGCAAATCCAGAGTGAATGAACCGGACGTGGCAGTAAAGTTCCGCTGATTGTGCCAGTGCCCGGCGAGCATGGTGTGAATGTTCAGCGCGGTCAGCGCATTGATTTCCTCAGTGCGGTATTGGTGATGGATATTGGTGTCATTTTGCACGTCATAAATGGCCCAGTAAGGATTGGTGGAAGGATAAGTGCCGCCGCCGGAGAGCGACTGCGGAAACACGGGAATGTGCTGCACCCCGATCTCATTGGAAACTGCCGTCTGGCGTCCCAACCATGCCAGCATACTGTCTGACTCAGTCTGCACCGCGGCAGGCAAGGGCGCTACGCTGGCTGGGGTTGCGCTGCTGTTAAAGGTGTCATAGTCGCCCAGCAGCTGCGAATCTATCACCATAAAAGTAATGTTGTTGATCTTGAAACTGTAATAATCGTTGCCAAAGTACTGGCGATAGGTGGAGATGTTGGTGGTATGGATATCATGATTTCCGGGACAAAAGTAAACTGTCGCCTTCAGGCCGGCGAGCGTATTTTTGGCCGTCGTCCAGGCGCTTGTGGTCTCGCCGATGTCGCCCGTGAGAATCACCGCATCCGGCTGCGGCGACATGGCATTGATCTGGGTTACTACGGTTTGTAAATGTTGGAGCGCATTCGGCGCGGTGCTCAGGCCGATGTGCGTGTCGCTGATCTGGACGATCGTCGCCTGCGCGAATGCGGCTGGAGACCATAGCAGGAACGCCAGCAAAAGCCTTACTGAACGTTGACGTAAACAATGCTGTTCCATGTTTTTGCTCCTGTGGTTGAATTCGAGATCAGAACAAAGGTAAAACGGTGCTTGCCGCTCGTGAGCGTGACCGGTAGCGGTCCGGTCAGCGTGTTTGTAGTGCTGTTCATATATTTCGTGCCATCTACCCAGAGCTGCAGGCTCGTGAGGGTATCTTGCGGCGGCGTTCCGCTTGCTGACACCTGAACAGGATTGGTGACGGACGTCTCATGAAACGGCGAGCAGATATTAATCATGGCGAGCACCGGCACCGGGCACGATGTTTGCGCAGAGCCAGCCGTGAATCCAGTGAGCGCGATGGCAGTAACAAGAACACTACGAAAAAGTCGCATAAGACCTTCCTTTTTTCGATTTGAAAATTGTTAGTCTTTCGGAGATAAGTCGGAGCCCTTCACAATGAAGATACGGCTCAATTTTGTAGGTTTCCTTGGTTTGTCTATTTCTGTCGAGCGGGGTCATGCTCTAGATAGGATGATGTCGAGCAGCTTTGGAGCGAAGCAAGGCAAAACAAAAAGGCGGCCGAAGCCGCCTTTGTTGTTAGAAAACTTTTAGACTAGAGAGCGCGAACGTTCTCTGCCTGCCAGCCCTTCTTTCCTTTGGTCACAGTGAATTCAACCGCCTGGCCGTCTTGCAGGCTGCGGTATCCGTCAGACTGGATAGCCGAGAAATGTACGAATACATCTTCTCCGTTTTGGCGTGAGATAAAACCAAATCCTTTTGCGGCGTTGAACCACTTAACTGTTCCTTGTTCCATTTTGCTTTTTTCCTAATTTATTGATTTTTTTGACGCTGGAAAGATTTATCGATTTTCGGCAGGTAGCAGAGCTCTTGCAGAAGATTCAACAATTCTATTTCTAACGCGCTTCTAAGGTATCATACCGTGCAGCAATTTGCATCACCTTAGTTTTAGCCCTCAGAACTCCATTTTTCACACTGATTATAAAGGACTAAGGCATCTTCACGTCGCCTTCTCCTGTTTGACCGGTTTCCGATTTTGCTGGCTACTTAGCTCCGCAAGCGTACAATTCTTGCAACGGATCCCCATTTTGCGAGAGCTGCCGCCTACTACTATCATCGGGCCCACATTGATGTATAAACGCGCCAAGAGCGGTAGAGCGCTTTTTCTGCTCGCGATGCGGGCTGATTTCGCCACTACAGACCCTCTGGAGGCT
>DATBVH010000198.1:0-2379 GCA_036515395.1 Candidatus Angelobacter sp. | reverse complement strand
GAGATCGCGCTCAGCGTATCTCTGGCTTGGGCCCAGGCTGGGCCGTCGAGGTTGGTCACGTCGCCTGACTTCGCGCCGCTGGCGATCGCATCCATCAACTCGCGGGATTGCGACTCCAGCTCCTCATTGCTCATCAGGTCTGCGCGGCGCACGGCGGTGCTCATCTGCTTCAGCCAGTCCGAGCGTATCTCCTCTTTATTCTTATTGATCATCTCGGGCAACTTGCTCATCGATAGGTTCCTCCAGATTTTTGAGGTGCTTTCACTTGAATCCGTCAGAGAAGTGTTGAAATAGTTTCAGACGGGCAGGACAAAACATGCGCGGCAAATGCCCCAAGATGCAGCGGGTTTGTTGGATGCTGAAAAAAGCGATTTTACTGCCCGGTGCTTAGGTCTGCGCGTGAATCCGTATCCTGCACAAAACTCTTCAGGGCTGCTTCCAGCTCTTTCGGGCCTGCCCACTTGGGCACCACGTGCTCGACCCCAAAAAACTGGCATAACTTCTTTTCCGTGTCTCCCATCACTGTCCACACCACCACAGGGATCTCATGAAGCTCCGGGTTGGACTTCCAGTGACGCAATACCTCGAATCCGCTCTCGCGCGGGAAGGAAAGGTCCAGCAGGATCAGGTCTGGCGCAGGCTTGGTTCCCTCCATCACGTCTTGCAAATGAAGGATAGTGGCGGCGATGTTGTTGATCGCGATTACGTCTGTGGCGCCCAGTTTCTTAACAACCGCCGTGGATTGCCGAACATCGGCGGCTACGTCTTCAACAATTAATACTCGATACATCATTTTCCCCAGGGAAGCTACCTGTGTCATTATTTCCCCTATCAACATGAATAGTGCCGTATGAATCCAGTTCTCTTTGAAAGATTAAATTTTAAGTAGTTTGACATTCGATACGCAAGTCCACTACCCGATGAAAACGGCTAAGACACCTTTAAGCTCGGCTAAAGATTTCGATTGCACAAACTATTGTGCAAAATCACTCAAAAAAGAATGCCATCTCAGCGAACCAACCAGCCCAGCCTGGCATCTATTCTGAAGACAAAGTGCCCCCCACTTTGGCCGTACGGTAATCCGGTAGAAATCAATAGAAATGTAGTCCGGTAGTAAGGAGTAAACTATGCTCGCAAAATGCGCTAACCCATCCTGTTCTACTCCGCTGGTCTATTTGCGTGAAGGCAAGATTTTTATGGTTGAATCTCCACAGCGGCAGTTTGAGTTGATGGACGCAGCCCCAACCAAACGTAAAGCCGCCCATCGAGTGGAACATTTCTGGCTGTGCGGCCCATGCGCCGGTGAAATGACGCTCACCTATGATCGCCAGCGCGGCGTAGAGGTTGTTCGAAAAGCAGTTGGCAAAGCGCCCTTAACGCGTCGCGCTGCCGCGTCCTGAATCCCCCTTAACATGCCTTCTAGTGTTTGCTAAGACCGTCAATTTCGGCGGTCTTTTCTTTTTGATCTTTTACAATCCTCCAGATGCAAAATCACGCGCCACGCCGCACGCTCTGGAGCAGGTTTCCGCTGAAGACGGAACACCGCTGGATGAACGTCCTTCTTCTCTTTGTGCTCGTGGCCATCATCCTGGATCTGCTGCATGTCTCGCCGCTGCTGATTTTTATCGCTTCAGCTCTTGCCATTGCTCCGCTGGCCAGCGTGCTGGGTGAATCCACCGGCAATCTGGCCTCCCACTGCGGGCCGGCCATCGGCGGCATCCTGAGCGCGACCATGGGAAACTTCACCGAAATGATCATTGCCTTTTTCGCGCTGCGGGCCGGGCACATCAATGTGGTCAAGGCTTCCCTTTCCGGCAGCATTATCGGCAACCTGCTTCTGGTGCTGGGCCTCAGCCTGGTCGCGGGCGGCCTTCGTAACCCGGTGCAGCGTTTTTCCCGCACCACGTCTTCCATGAACACCACCACGCTGATGATCGCAGTGGCTGCGCTGGTAATGCCGGCGGTCTTCAACCTGACCCTCTTCGGGACGCTTCAGCATCACGACGTCAAGCTGCAAAATCTCAGCATATGGACCAGCGGCGTCCTCATTGCTCTTTACCTGCTGAACATGTTCTTTGTTTTTCGCACACACCGCGCTTCTTTTTCAGCCCCGCATCCGGAAGAAGACGCTCCCAGCGTGTCCCGCACTCAGGCCGTTGTTTCGCTCGGTCTGGCCACTGTCCTGATCGCAGCTATGAGTGAAATCCTGGTCGGGCAAATCACTCCGGTCACCCATGCGCTTGGCATGACCGAACTCTTCGTCGGAGTGATTGTGGTGGCCTTAGTCGGCAATGCCGCGGAAAATTCCACCGCTGTCATCATGGCCCGCCGCGACCGTATGGATGTCGCCATGTCCATCGCAACCGGCGCCAGCACCCA
>DATBVH010000197.1:0-10425 GCA_036515395.1 Candidatus Angelobacter sp. | reverse complement strand
TGGCGCCCTTGTTCGGATTGTTGTAATTGCTGCTGGGCGGCGGCCCGATCTTGCGCTGCCTGTTGCGCCGCTTGCTCAGCTTCCAGTCTCGCCTGTTCAGCGGCCTGGCGTTCCTGCTCTGCCAGTTCGCGTTGCTCTTTCTGGTGTTGCGCGTCCAGACGGGCTGCTTCAGCGCGGGCCGATTCCGATTCTGCCTGCGACTGCGCCTGCTGTATGCGGTCCAGCGCACGCTGCTTTTCCGCTGCTGTCTGCTCTTCCTGTTTTTTCTGAAGCGTCAACAGACGCGCGTCTTCTGCCGCCTGCGTGGCTGCGCGCGCGACCGCGCCAATTGGCGTAATCGTCTGCTTTTGTTTTAGATAATTTTGACCTTGGACAAGGTAGGCCTTGGCTTTTCCCAGTGTGTCAGCGGCGTATTGGTCGGCCCCGGCGGCCTCCGCAATGGCAATGGCATTTTGGGCTTCCAGCAATTCCAGCGGCGTCTTTCTATCGGCGGTGGTGGCGGGCAGCTGGTCTGCCGGGATATTCACCGTGTATTGGCCTTTTTGCAGCAAATCAAACTTCGCTGAGATGGGATGAATTCCGCCCGCTGTATCCTGCCGCACAATATTTTCAGCAACCACAAGGTTACTGGGACGCGTGACCGCGAAATACGGCTCTGCGGTCACAATCATTCCGAACTCCTGCAATCCGCTGGTGACCTGCAGGCGTGAATTCCCATCGTCATTGGGCCTAATTTCGCCCATATTCAACGGACGGCCTTCCGGCGTGATGGCCCAAAGAACATACGTCAGATATTCCGGACCAAAACTGCGCGGCGGAGCCAGATGATGCAGGTTGGCGTCGATGGCCAGCCGTCCTGTGTGCCCTGTGACCTTGGCATTTCCATCGACGGCGGGCATGAGCGACGTTCCCTTGAAATCAACCTGGGTTGTGCCGCCACGATCACGATAGTCTACGGCTTGCGTGGTGCGCTCCACAACGGTCACGCGGTAAACAGGGATTTTTGCGTTCTGCTGATCGTCATCATTGGACTGAGCATCTGGCTTTTGCGCGTCCTGAGGCAAGGTGTTGCTCGGGGAACTCTGGCTTGATGGAGGTGAATTTTGATTATCCGGCGTGGATGGCGCGGAGCCTTGCTGGGCTGCAAGCGGCAGAAATGCAAGAGCAGAGAGAGCTAAGGAAAGAACCAGATTATTTTTCATGAGCAACTTCCCCTCAAAGGAATTCATGTGCGTATATAGATGAGGCAGTTCGTCACAGCGTTATCCGTTGTACGCTTTAAGTTATAGGTACATAAGAGCCTAACCGGCTATCTGCGTTCCTGAAATCAACGCACCTGGAAGGTGATATCCGCATAAAATCTGTCGGGTTTGCCGTTATTTATATACGGACGGAAACGCCACTGCTTCAAAGCGGCCACTCCGGTGGTATAAAGCGCCGCCGCCACCTTGTTCTGGTTCTGGACTGTCTGTGCCTTGCCGGTTTCATCCACCGAAATTCGCAAAGTAAACTTGGTCCCCTTACGCGCCTTGCCGACGGGAATGACCGGTTCCACTACGCGCGTGGCCAGCTTGCGGGCTTGCGCATCAGTCAAGACCGGTATGGGATTCTCAATGCGGGTGGCAAATGCAAAGGTCAGCACGGCTTCCATCTGTGAAGGGCCGCCGTTGTTATATGGTTTGTATTGCCAGTGCAGCAGCTGCTCACGTGCAGCCGCATTTAGCTCCAGATTATTTGAGACAAGTGGCCACACTTCCCGCACGTGTCCAGTACGATCAACCGAAACATAAACGCTCATTACGCCTTCGGTCTTCCCTTCGCGCACAGGCGGCCACACGATGGCCGGAGTGTTCAGGGCCAGAGCCCGCGCAGCGTCTTCTGTTACCTGGATAGTCTTCATCTGCTCCGTGGCAGGTGTGGCTGCGTCGATGGTGAACAGCTTTTCTTCAGAGTTAGAGAGTTCCACAAGTTGAGTCACCTTTGCGGTAAGAACCAAATCCGACGCAAACTCAGCCTTGATGGTACGCGCGACCATCTTCTTCTTGAATGGAAGATAATCGGCAAACTGGGCTTTGTACCCCGGCGTGATCACCGCCTGAAGCAGTCCGCCCTTGCCTCCGAAGCAAAAAGCGGCTGGCACGCTGTTTTGCGCCGAAGCGGTTCCCACTTTGAATTGCATGTTCAGACAGGAGTTTGATTTGGCTGAATCTTCCGGAATCTCCAGCTGCCCCTGCATCAGTTTGAGCTGGTCCACCATCGGTAGGGGATCAAACAGGGCGGTAACCAGGTCATGCACCCAGAAAGGATAGTAGTCGCCGGTAAGCTTTTCAGAGGTCTTGTCGCCATTGACGACTAACGTCTGGGAGAACCCAGGAGAGTGCACAGTGCGACGCCACTTTTCCGACGAAACCCAATACTCTTCCACGTCAGCTGAGTATTCTGGCTTGGGCGCGCCTGTGTTTGCGATGTGCGCCCTCAAATGGAATGGAGCGCCGCCCGCCAGCGTGAGTTTGCTCTGCTGCACTGCATTATCGGCAGCCTGCGCGATGGAAACAACTTTGTCCCCGGCTTCTTGCGCTACCAGGGTCACAGCCAGCAAAGAGAGAAGCGCCAGACACGGCAGCCGCCAGATCGTCATGCCTTTTTTTCTTCAAGGGTGGAAAGAAATTGGCGGGCTTCGCGGGCATTGTAGGTTTTATTGTAGATAGGCGATTCCGGCTCTTGCAGGCGGCCGCCTTCGCGCAACGACCCTGTATCGATGGCGGCAAAGCCAATTTCCTCGATTAGCTGAGCGACGATCTTTTTGGCTTCCACATCATCACCAGCCAGATAAATTGTGTGACGCTCATCGATGGGCAGATCTTTGCGGCCACGGCCCGCCAGATGGACGTAATAGATCGTATTGAAGGCTTTCACCAGCCGCGATCCCGGCAGCCGCTTGAGCACTTCTTCAGAAGAGGTGGATCCGCCCAGATCGTAAAAGCCGCCATCGGGCCGGTAAGGATTCATGGCGTCAATCACGATTTTGTTGCGCAACAGCTCCGGTTCTGGCAGTGCTTCAGGTGTGCGCCACGGAACAGCGAGCAATATCACCTCGCCAAAGCGGGCTGCATCGCGGATGGTCATGGCATGTGCCTGAGGGCCAAGCTCGGTGATAAGCTCGCGCAGCGAATCCGGCCCGCGCGAGTTGCTGACAGCTACGTCATGTCCAGCGGCCACAAAAAGGCGCGCGGCAGCCGCGCCAATGTTACCTGCTCCCAGGATCCCGATCTTCATGCCATGCTCCCGTAAAAGAATCCTTGTAAATGTCTAATCCGACAACCATTAAAGCAGAAATTATATATGTTCAAGACTGAACAGGTTGAAAGATTGGTTCTTCGTAAATCACTCAAAATACTGTTCTTCCCTCGTGGTGCTCTGCTCTGGGGGCAAGGATCTTTACGTTTTCTTTGTTTTTCCTTGGCAATGTTCAGCGGATGCGTATAATCGCCGCAATCTGTTGTAACCATGTGGGGAAAAGAACTGCGTGAGTGTGGTTTGAAATGATCGGAACGCTAGGGGCGGTTCCGGAAAATCAAATCGATCACAGACGTGCGTCTGTCGGAGCGGATAGATTCTGGCCTGCCCGGAGAAAGCAACATTTTATGTGTAGCATCCTCGGTATACGTCCGCAAACATCTACCTCGCGGCGTGTGGACGGCGCTCTGTGCCCAGCGACGCTAAGAGTGGAATGTAAGGCTAAGCCGCAGGCTTCTGCCATTTGGTGACAGTCATACCATGCAAGGCCGCACCCATGCTTTCCCCATTTTTGTGAAACGGATTCCATCTTCTTTGCACTAGACCTTTAGGCTGTTTATCGTGGTGCGCATCGATGCGAAGGCTTCAGGGAAAAGCGAACGAACCGCGTTCTTTCGGATATATGCCAGCCGTCCTGATTTCTTGAGGTTAGCCTCCGTTAATAAGTGCCGACAATTAGATGTTGGCCCGAACTTGGCTGGCATTATGCAAGGGAGCGGTAATGGCGTTCATAAAACGACCTGGCCTGGCCGGATCCGCAGCGGGAACTCTTTTAGTTGCAACATTGTTTTTACGCAGCGGCGCGCCTACGCATCGATGCCCGGGGAGAACAGCAAGCAGGAACGTTCCGTCGCGGGACAGCGCAAAGAACCACAATCCAGCACACCAAAAAAGAATTCTAAGGCGGAAGGGCCTTGGCTGGCATCGCGCCAGCACTTTGCTGGGATTCAACTGGAAAGTCAATGTCCTAGCCAACCGGCGGAACCGGAAAGCAGAAGTGTGGCCTCACTGGCAGGCGTGACGCTGGCATTACAGCGGCCTAGCCAATCCACACCGGCCAAGAATGAACGCAGCAGTATCTGGTGTATTCCTGAGGGCGTGCCGGTACGAGCGATGATCGCTATTGTGCCTGATCCGGTACACAGCCGCCTGTCGCTGGTGTTCGACCGAACCATTGAAGCCCTTCAACTGTCGGCTGAGACCATCAATTACGTTGTGGACCGCTATTGGTTGCCGTGGCAGCCTGATCCGGCAATACAAGATAACAGCGACAATGAAAAAGAACCTGGGCTTTTGCTTTTTCGCTGGAATGGAGCAATTGATGAGCACAAACCCGTGGTACTTTATGTCTTCTTAGTCTCGGATACGTCTACCTCCGGTATAGACGGTATTCAGTTCCGCTGTGCTGTTCAATATATTCAGCAAATATGTGGCGTCCCGGGGAAGCCAGCTGCCGGTTGCAACGATGGCAGCCACATCTGGATTATGGGACCAACATTCTCCGGGTCCCTTGCTTCATTACGCGCCCTCACTGCATCCGCCACACCAGAGAAAAAGCATGGGGCGGTAACAGTCGCGCCATATTTCACGGCTTACAGCGGCACTGTCTCCAGCATCTGTGCCCTTCAGGGCCAGGGCTTGGTTGATGAAAGTTTTGTGCTGGATAAACGTTCTCCTGACTGCGTTGATAAAGAAAAATCAGCTGCTGGAAAATCCAACGCCGCGAAGGCCAGTCCAACTCCAAGTCCCACTTCCGCTCCCGTCACTGCTCCCACTCCAATACCTTCACTCACTTTCAAGTCAACGGTTAGTGATTCTGAAACCGTGCTGCGCAAGTTTCTGAATGCATTGAAGAAAAAGGGCGATATTCAGTGTGGCAATTCTACTGAGGTAGCCATTCTGTCCGAGGCGGCGACTTCTTACGGTAGCGCCGGCAGCACACCTATCACGGCGGGCCAGAGCGATGCCGCCACAGTTAGCGCCAAAGATCAGGCAGGCGAGTGTTCCTTCACCAGCTTTCGTTACCCGCGCGAGATTTCAGCATTGCGAAACGCCTCTGCTTCCAGCGGACCTCCAGTGGCGGCAACTCCGCAGACTGGTGTGGTGCAGACTCCAACATACTTGCCATTTACGCTAGGTGATCGACAGGCTAATTCCAGTGACGAGCCCCCGGATTTTTCCCAGATCCAGGGGCCTCTCTCCAAAGAAGCTGTGTTAATGAAGTTCGCGGCTGAATTGCGCCGTGGACGTTACAAATTCGTCGGTATTATCGGTACCAACGTAATGGACGTACTTTTTCTTACCTCGTTTCTCCGTGCAGCATGCCCTGACATCCGTCCTTTTGTAATCAACGCTGATCTACTGTTTGAGCGGGACACCAGCAATGCGCCTTACATAGGTACGCTTTCCCTAAGCACCTATCCGCTTCTCACCAGCAGTCTTGATTGGGCCAGCCCGGATGATAAGCTCCCGCGACTTCCTTTTCCCGACCAATATGAGCAGGGGCAGTACAATGCGTCGTTGCTGGTAATGAAGGGCCTCATCGCAGCGCCGGGAGGCTCCTTCCCTCTTGAAGTTGACGAACCATTTGCCAAATATGAATCGGATTCCAAGCCGAGGGAACTTCCTGTTTGGATGACAGTGGTAGGCACTGGGGGCTATTGGCCAATCCAGTTGATTCCCCCGGATCCCGTCACTGGCGTAGCTACCGGCGTGAGCCCTTTGGCCCCACGGCTGGCAACACAGGACTTCTCGCCAACGTGGCGCATTTTAGCGCTCCTAATAGTGGCGCTTTCATTTCTGCAAAGCTGGATACTCTGCAAGGCGAAACCAGTTTCTTCTCGTTTCCGTGATTTTGCGCTGGTTTCAGCCGCCCCCGCACAACGGTTCTTCTTCATCAATGTGGTTTCGGTTTCTCTCGCATTCATGCTGGCAACCATAATTGTTCCAGCTCTTAAATTTGGGCTGTGCGCCGGCAAATACGTTCCTTTCATCGCGATACTCGGCGTAATCGGTATCATCGCGCTTTTTGTTTCCAGTCTTTATCTCGGCTACCTGCTTGAGCAGATCAGGCAAGAAGAAGACAATCCGGAATTTAAGTGGTCATATATCTTGAGCATGTTGTTTTCCGCGACAGCATGGATGGCCGCACTTCTCGCCGCGATTTGCTGGTGGTGCCTGCATGCCGACAATGAAACCCATCACGGTTTCTTTTTTGGTTATCGTACTGTGAACCTGTCCACCGGGGTTTCGCCGCTTGCCCCGATGCTTTTGCTTGTATCCGCGATTTTTCTATGGGGCATATTTGAAATATTGCGCCTGCGTTTTGATGACCGGCTTCGTCCCAGACTTAATACTGCCGGCAATTACCCCGGCAGAACGGAAGGCGACATCGCAGGATCGATCAACCAATACCTCCTGCGCCCCAACTATAGAGTCATCTTCGTCCTTGCGTTTGGAGCCTGGTTCCTTTCTTTGGAGCCGGCGCACCCGTTCGAACTCTTTGAACTCAATACTTTTGGCTGGTTGTTTGAATTTTTATTCTGCGTTGTGGTGGCGTTGATGCTAACCAGCGGCTTGCGCCTGGCACAAACGTGGGCTCAACTGCGGAATCTGTTGCGCGACCTGGAACGGTCTCCGATTCGCGAGGCATTCAGTAGTTTGCACGACGCAAGTTGGTCTCCGATCTGGCAATCGGGTGGCCAGGAAGAGGAATGGACCAATATGGTGCATTCCATTGAGATTATGCACCAGATCAAGAGTTGCGATGCCCAGGTGGATCCTGGGCTTGCTAAAGATATCAATGCTGCCCTTGCAAAACGCGATGCAATCAGATCCGAAGTGCGGGTCAAATCGGCAGATGGTTCAATCCAGGGATTTCGGCAAGTGGAACAGCTGTTTTTCGAACTTCAAGATTTGTTAGCTACAGTCCTGAATGACGTGATGCACCAGCTCGCAACCCATTGGGAATCGCATCGTAGAGTGGCAAGTAACAAACCCGACGAGCAAGATACGCCGGCCGCCAGGAAGGACGAAACTCCACCGGAAGCCGATAAATGGAAACGGATGGAGGAGTATGTTGCGCTCCGCTATGTAGCCTTTATTCGCGGCGTGCTCGGAAACATTCGGCTCTGGCTAATCCTACAAGCGGCCGTTTTCAGCCTGGTTCTGCTTTCGCTGAATGTTTATTCCTTTGAACCGCATCGCTCGCTCATTTGGTCATTTACCGCTATTTTTGCGGTTATTGGCGTCGTAGCCATTCAAGTACTCATGCAAGCCCACAAAGATGATGTCATTAGCCGCATTACCGGAACCACAGCCAACAAACTGGACCTGCAGTTTTATGTTCGTATTGCGACGCTCGGAGCGGTTCCATTATTGACGCTTTTGGCCACGCATTTTCCTTCGCTTGGACATTACCTCTCTTCGTTTTTCCAGCCCGGACTAGACGCGCTCAAATGATTCAGGATGCCTTCAACAGATAAGCTTATGCTGTCTGTCCGGCGCTGAAGCCGGATGCCCAGGCCCACTGGAAGTTGAAGCCGCCAAGATGTCCGGTTACATCCAATACTTCTCCGATGAAGTACAGTCCCGGCACTTTGCGGCACTCCATGGTCTTGGCTGAAAGTTCATTCGTATCCACGCCGCCCGCGGTGACCTCAGCTTTCGCGTAGCCCTCTGTGCCCGCCGGCGTAATCTGCCAGTTGTGCGTGCGGCGTTCCAGATCATCGAGCGCGTGATTGGTCCAGCCTTGCGGCGGATATACGTCAAGCCAGCGTTCGGCAAAGCGACTAGGCAATGCAGTGCGGAATGCAGCTTTGACTGAAGCCAGATCACGCCGCGCTTTGGGATTGCGCAACTCAGTGGTCAACTCGCGATCCGGCGCCAAATCTAGTGTGATCTTTTGCGATGACTTCCAGTAAGAAGAGATTTGCAGAATCGCCGGGCCGCTCAGGCCGCGATGGGTGATCAGCATCTTCTCGCGAAAGCTCTGCGTCCCGATTGACGCGATGACTTCAGCGGAGACTCCTGCCAGATCGCAAAAGTGCGCCGCGTCATCTTGATTGAATGTGAACGGTACCAGAGCGGGCCGGGGCTCGACAACCTTCAATCCAAATTGCCGAGCCAGGTCGTAACCAAACCCGGTAGCACCCATCTTCGGGATCGAAAGGCCGCCAGTAGCGACGACCAGCGACTCGGCATGAAGCTCGTCGTCACCTGCACGCAGCAGAAAGCCGTCCTCCCTCGACTCTTCTCTCGACACCTGCTCCACGCTCATGTTGGTCTGTATGCGCACACCTGCGGCGCGGCATTCCGCTTCCAGCATGGCGACGATCTGCTGCGCTGAACCGTCACAGAAGAGCTGGCCCAGAGTTTTTTCGTGGTAGGCAATGCCGTGCTTCTCCACCAGCGCAATGAAATCTGCGGGCGTGTAACGGGCCAGCGCAGACTTGGCAAAGTGCGGATTGGCAGAGATGAAGTTCTCAGGTCGGCAATGCAGGTTGGTAAAGTTACAGCGCCCGCCGCCGGAGATAAGGATCTTTTTACCGATACGCTCCGTGCGCTCCAGCACGGCCACGCGCCGTCCACGCTTGCCAGCTTCAATGGCGCACATCAGGCCGGCAGCACCAGCGCCGAGAATGATTACATCGAACTCAAACTTCATGGATAGTTAGTGGCGGAACGCAACTACAACAAGCACCACCAGGCCGATTGTCAGTACGATGTTCCATGCCAGCAAGGCCAGCAGCCAGCGGCGCAGGCGCTCTTCACGCCCGGCAACCACGTTATTGAGCGTTTCAAGATCGGACTTGAGCTGCAGCACGTAGCCTTTGAGCTGGTCAACGTCGGCGGCAAGCAGTTGCACAGGATCGGGACCAGAAGACGCGACCGGTTGCGCTTGTCCCTGGGCAGCGCGAGATCTTAGCGAGTCGCGCAAAACATTTCCGCCGTGCTCCACCGCGATTGGCGCCAGCATGCGCAATATTGATGATAACCATCCCATAGGTTCTCTGTTTGTGCTGTGAGCGCGACGTGACCGCAGTCTGCCAGCAATTCCGGAATATCTATTAGAACACGCTCACCCAAATATGAAGCGCCAACTCAGGAAAAGTCGCTGGCTATCGCAGGACGCGGCAACCCCAGCACTCGTTGGCCGACGGATGACCACACTGGCAAATCCATGGGTAAAAATGTGCTAACCTGTCTATGCTTCTTTTGCCTGCCTTCAAAGAGCCGGGATGGCGGAACTGGCAGACGCAGCGGACTCAAAATCCGCCGGGCTTCGGCCCTTGGGGGTTCGACTCCCCCTCCCGGCACCAACCTAACGTCCTCTCATTTCCAGGTATTCAGGAAGCAGTGAACACGCCAAGTTCGGCCAGCTTTTCTCCCTTACTCGACTCCAAACATCCATCGTATCGGCAAAAACATCACAACTACACTAAGCAAAAGCCGTAGAGGAGTGAGTGGGGTTCCAGTGTAATTCCAGAGCCACAGATGAAAAATAATCCGCATATACCAGCGTCAGGGCACGATACACAGCACAATTATTCTTCCAATTCCGACCAGCTAGATTCCCTTGATCTAATCTGCTTTTCTCATTTGCGTTGGGATTTTGTGTACCAACGTCCTCAGCACCTTATCTCTCGTTGCGCCAGGCACCGGCGCGTAATCTTCTGGGAGGAGCCGGTGCAAGTATCGCCCGGGAAAGAACAGCTGGTGTTGAGCAAACGTCAGGATAACCTCACGATCGCTACACCGCATGTATCAAACGAATGGGCCCCTGGTGAAGTTGATCGTGTGCAGCGCGAGATGCTGGATTGCTTAATGCTCGAGCAAAACATGCAGCGGCACGTCAGCTGGTATTACACGCCAATGGCATTAAAGTTCAGCGATCATCTTAGACCCCAGGTAGCCGTTTACGACTGCATGGACGAGCTGTCCGCTTTTAAAGGGGCGTCTCCGCTGTTGCGGATCATGGAACAAAAGTTATTTCGCTATGTTGACCTGGTGTTTACTGGCGGTCAAAGTCTTTACGAAGCGAAGCGTAATCACCATCCAAACGTGCATGCGTCTCCCAGCAGCATAGATGCCCAACATTTTGGGAAAGCCAGAAAAGGCGTCCATGAG
>DATBVH010000196.1:0-2499 GCA_036515395.1 Candidatus Angelobacter sp. | reverse complement strand
ATTTCTTTACTGAAATCCACGAACCGTCCGACAAAAAGATCGAGCCGACCATCATTGTCATAATCGAACCAGACCGCGCTTGAAGACCAGCCAGGAGCAGCAACTCCGGCTTTTTCGGTTACATCCGCGAACGTGCCATCGCCATTATTGTGATACAGAATGCTTCGGCCGTACTGCGTCACGTATATGTCCGGGAAGCCGTCGCCGTCGTAGTCACCCACGGCAACGCCTTGTCCGTAACCGCCTGCGCCGACTCCAGCTTTTCCCGTTACATCGGTGAATGTCCCATCACGATTGTTCTTATAGAGCGCGTTGCGAAGCGGCGAGTCCGGCGTAAAAAAATCGCACTTCCCGCTGTTCACCAGATAAATGTCCATCCAGCCATCGTTGTCATAGTCGAGAAATGCGCAGCCTGCGCCCGAACTTTCCGGCAGATATTTCTCTGGTGATTTCCCGCTTGAATGGGTCCAGCTGATCCCGCTCTTCTCTGGAGGAACTTGCTCGAAAGGAAACTGCGCTGTCTCAGACGAGGCAAAAGCCGGCCACCGCGGCAGGAATAACGCTCCTGCGATTGTCTGGCCAACGAAGGCGCGCCGGGTCAATTTCGTGGAACGAATCTGACTTGGCATTTCGTTTTCAGTTTATCCCAAGAAATTTCATGTTGAGAGCCCGTGCCCTATGCGGAACCATACACTACTCTGGCTTTTCAGGATTGGGGGCATTTGGCGCGGTAGAACTAAGACTCCGGTGAATGGCAAATTCTTTGTTAGCTTCTTCCTTCTGCCCAGATCTCACCAGGGCAGTACCAAGAGCCTGGTGGATGTCTGGGTTTTGTGGCGTCAACCGTTCCGCGATACGTAGGGGAGCAATGGCTTGTTGATAGCTCTTACTGCCGATGAGGCTAACCCCCCAACCCAGGTAGGCTTCTGCAAAATTAGGATTAAGTTTTGCTGCGGCGGAAAATCTGGAGGTGGCCTCGTCCCAGTTCTCTTCACGCCGAGCAAGCTCTCCCAAAATGTATTCCGCTCCGCTATTAGTTGGATCGATTTGGAGTTCTTTCAGGAATTCCTGTTTGGCGCGCTGCGTTGCGTCCGGCCCGGCATCTGGTCGGGAGAGCAGCAACCTCCCGAGCAAGAAATGAGTACCGCGTGCGCCGGGTTCCTTTCGAATCATCTCCTCATACTCGAGCAGCGCCGGCTCCCACTTCCCCTGCTCTTCCAGAGCCTCAGCGTTCAGTTTGTGAGCGGCAAGTGATTGCGGCGCGGTACGGCCAAGATCCTGAGCGGTTCGCGTGGACAAATCGGAGTAGGCATGGACCACGACAAAAAGAACATCGGCATCGCGGGCAAATTGTTTGTTCAGCAGCCGGATGAACTCGAGCGCAGCATCGCGATCGTCAATCGCCAACGCACAGCGAACCCCAACTACGCCGGCTTGTTTTCTGGTTGCGGCAGGAACTTGGGCAGCCATCGCTCGCTTGAGAGCGGAAATGTTCTCGCGGCAGTGTCCTTGTTCTGCCGAAGCGACTGCTTTCTCGGGCGATAACCCAGCAGCTGGTGGGACAGCAGCTTTCGTCTGTTGGGCGGATAGCGTCAGTCCACCCCAATACCCAATGAACAGCAAAAAGAAGGCCTTCCCGAAGTGTCTGGACATCTTGAACCGGTTCTCTTCAAAAGTCCTCTGTCTGAAAAATTTAAGCAAGAGAGGACCGTAGAAGATGCGAGCGCAGCTTTGAGAATAAGGATTTTCGGATCCACATCGTCCTATCAATTTTACATGACATGCCATCATTTCCCATTGAGTTCCCAGCCTGTTCGGCATTCGTATAAACTTTACTTTCCATGTCAGACAATATCCACATCAAGCTCCCGGATGGGAGCTCAAAGGAGTTGCCCAAGGGATCGACTGCGCTTGACGTTGCCAAGTCGATCAGCCCCCGGCTGGCGGATGCTGCTATTGCTGCGAAAATCTCCAGCAATGGCGACCATGCGGGCGAGGGCGCCCGCCCCACACAGGCCAACTCCACCCTCATCGACCTCACCCGTCCACTCGAAAAAGACACTGACCTCCGCATCCTCACCGAAAAAGATCCCGAGGCGCTGGGAGTTTACCGGCATTCGTCGGCGCACCTGCTGGCGGCGGCGGTGCTCGAGCTTTTTCCCGAGACAAAGCTCGGCCACGGTCCGGCGACTGAGAACGGATTCTTTTACGACTTTTATCGGGAGACTCCGTTCACGCCTGAGGACCTGGAAAAAATCGAAAAGAAAATGCAGGAGCTGGTGCAGCAGAACCTGCCCTATGCGCGCGAGTTTTTGCCGCGCGATGAAGGCTTGCAGCGCTTCAAGAGTGAAGGCGACTTCATGAAGTGCCACTTCATCGAGCAATTCACTAAGCCCGATGAAAAGATTTCAATTTACAAGACCGGAAAGTTTCTCGACTTCTGCCGCGGCCCGCACATTCCTTCGACGGGAAAAATCAAAGCCTTCAAGCTGCTGAACA
>DATBVH010000195.1:0-5274 GCA_036515395.1 Candidatus Angelobacter sp. | reverse complement strand
AGTTCTGTATATCTGTCAAAGCCGAACGAGCCCAGATATGCCAGAGCAAGAATGATCCCAGCCGATCCGGCGTAGAGATCTTCAAGCAGCGCGTCCAGCGACCACGTCTTTTTCATGTAAGCGAATGCAATCCATGTAGCGTTATTCTCATCTTGGAGTGAAAGCTCTTCCAGCCACTCTCCAATTCGGCGCGCTTCTTCGATCAGCAGCGGAGCCAGTTCTTTCCGGCTCAAGATGGAAGACGGCCACACAGGTTCGTATGCGGACCGCGTCAGATTGTCTTCCTGAAGATCCAGCGTCGCCAAAGATGCCCTGATGAACCAGACTTGCCTGCGGCGATCTTCATTGCTCAGGCCCTGAATGCTCTCGCGAGAAAGAGCCAATCCGGTTTTTGCAAAAAAGTTTTCGATCTTCTCGCCGTCACTGGTAAAAAGGTCGTTTGACTCGGGACAGGTAGTGAATATGGGAACGTCGCCTTCGGTCAGGTCGCGGCGCTCCGCTTTGATCAAACGCAGCAAATGAGGGTTGTGTTCCACGCCTACCCATAAGCGATCAAGCAAGCGATCCAGATCAAGCGCGTCGCGCAGATAATCCGGATGCGCCGTTTGTGAGAGCAGTACTCCATAGCCGCGTGTGGCCCGCGCTACAACGCGTACTTCATCTTGGGCAAAACGACTCAGTGGCCCGTTATCGCGGAGCAGTTCATCGCGATGATGAAGAAGCAAGTCATACATTCTGGTGAAGCCTGCAACGATCTCATTGGTATATGTCCGCACATCAATTTCTGCGCCGTCGATATTCGGGCGATTGCGCGCGCCCGGCATACGGAAGGGCTGACGGACCGCCGCCATCTCGTCAGTGCCTTCACTCACCCACTGCAAGATGTCCTCCGACTGCTGGCCGGGAGCGCCGCCGAGACCACTAAGATCCATTCCGATGTAGTCGTCATGGCTCCAGATCCGGCGCGGCAACAAACCAACCCTGAGAACCGAACAGCCCTTGGCCAGAGCCACCATACGAATATCCGGTTGCTTGATGTCAATCTCGCGAAGCCATGGATGAAAGAGCGCTTCCAAATCCACCAGAACAGGATGCTCTCCGCAGGCCAGAAGATTTTCAAAGTGGAAATCGGTGGCCTGCAATACGTAAAGAATAGCCAGGTACTCTCCTTGCCTTTCATAAAAACGGCCAACTTCTTCCTGCGACTTGCAGCCTGCGGTATTGGCAAATTCGATCCAGCCATGAGTTTCACGATTCAGTACCTTCAGAGTACGGAGTTGGGGATCTGCGCCTTTCTGGTTTGTCCACCGAATGAAGTCTTGAAAATGCTCGTCCACTGCAATGGATCTGGGCTTGTAAACAAGCTGAAGGTCGCTTTCAAATCGCGCAATGAGAACGGACCTGCCGTGACGGTGTGTGTCGCCGGCGCCCGCCGCGGCCTCCGTCAGGAATCCGCATTCAGAGCCGATCTTGAAAAGGCTTACTATGTCATTCCAATCAGCTGCAAGGCGTTCCAGAAATTCGGCGCTGTAACTCAGCCAATTCTGAATACAACTAGCCAGCCTTCGTGCCAATACGGGGTATTCTGAAAAAAGATTTAAGGCTACTTCTCTCTGAGATAAACGTTCTGTGAAGCTGGCAAAACGCTCTTCCGGAGTGGACCCTTCCAGCGCTCCCTCAAGCCTGGCTACATGTAATTCCAGCACCATGGTCTTGGCAATCATCATCAGAAGACGCACAGGCAAGTATGCGAATAAAGCATCCACAGCGCGCGCGGTCTCAAATGGAGCAGCAGGGTGGCCTTGCTTGATGTGCTCTACTCTCGCTTGTAACTGAAGGCGCACAGCGCGCATCAGCGGTTCCACAAGATTTAAAAAACCTGCCGCTGGAAGGTTTGCGGCTTCTCCCCAATTTTCACGCTGTACATTGGGCGGGCTTGCCGGGCCAGAATAAGCGCGAACCATCATCTGCACCCAGGCGGGCGCAGTGCCATTGCTGCTGAGCACTTCAACCGGTGTCCCCAGCAGATGCGTGAACTCCTCTTCAGTAATGCCATCCATGGCAAGACGATCAGAAAAATATGAGTCTTTATCAAACGGCGAGCCAGACCGCCACAAAGCAAGAGTTTCTGCGGCAAGCTCCGCGTTCATTGGAATTTGAGTCTTGTTCTCAGCCTGACGGAGTTTGGAGAGGCGCTCAGTGAGCGACCATGCGCGCCGCCACGCGGGACTGTCGACGATAGACGCGCTCATGTTGATATCTTTTGATAGCACAGGAAGGGATTACAAATCTCATTTACTTGTTGTGGGCCCGCTAATTCTCGCGAACCCACAAAGAGTAAAACTGCAGGCACAATCATTTAGAGAAGTTGTGGCCTACACCAACAAAGCAGCTAGTTGTCTGCTACGGTCAGCAGCCGCAGGATTTCCAGCCATGGAATGTGAAATCCGTGCAGCCCAGCGCCGTGGTTTGCGGTATAGAAAAATCATCCTCAAGCGCTAGTCCTGCCGCGACTTTTAATTCCTGATCAGTCAACATGACTGGACCGGCAGGATGCTCCGGCAATTCTTGAAGTTGTTGTGCAGAAAGACTGCGGCGATATCTGGCGTCCTTCCAGGAGCGAACGATATCCGCGTTGACCACGGATGAAGTTTCTGTTGCGTTGCTAAGAATATCTTGCATTGAGCTCTCCTTTCGATTTTTTGCGCAGCTAAAATGTTGCGCTCCGCACAGAGCAACGGTCAAGAAAAATCCAGCTCGGACCATGTATTGTCTGTGGATTATGTTCCATTTTGGGACTGTGAGACGGTGCCACTCTCTCTTCTTTCCAACAGCCAGCGCAGTTATGCCGTGGGCACAAAGAGTCGAATAACCCAGAACGTGAGCGCGGCCACGATGGCAGATGCGGGAATTGTGAGAACCCAGGCCCAGACAATTTGTTTCGCAACGCCCCAACGCACAGCGGAAAGGCGTGAAGTGGACCCCACACCGACGATCGCGCCGGTAATAGTATGCGTGGTGCTGACCGGAATGCCGTGATAGGCCAGAACGAAAAGCGTGACCGCGCCAGCGCCTTCAGCGCAGAATCCACCAACCGGACGAAGTTTAGTGATTTTTGATCCCATGGTGTGCACGATTCGCCATCCTCCCATGTACGTTCCCAGTGCGATCGCGGCGTTGGTGCCCAGGATGATGTACCACTTGTATTCTCCCCATCCGGAGGAGAATTGTGCGGGTGTGAGATAGCCGCCAGTGAGCAGAGCCCCTGCGATGATGCCCATGGTCTTTTGCGCGTCGTTACCGCCATGTCCCAGGCTGTAAGCAGCGGCAGAGAGAAGCTGCAGCTTGCGAAAAAGCTTGTCAACGGTGCGCGGCGCGGCGCTTTTGAAAATCCAGGAAACCGCAACCATCAGGCCCAGGCCAAGAATCAGGCCGATCAGCGGCGCCAGGACAATAAAAATCAAGGTTGACATCCATTTTTCACCCAAGCCGGGGATGGTGCCGATGATAGGCCAATGTAATTTGGGCTCGCGCACCAGGACATGCCAGCCGGCGCGGGCAATGGCTGCTCCCGCGAGACCGCCGATTAGCGCATGGGAAGATGAAGTCGGAAGACCCCACCACCACGTGAGAAGGTCCCATATAATGGCGCCCGCAAGAGCAGAAAGAATGACGTATTGCGTGGCTTGGTGCGGATCAACGAGACCACCGGCAATGGTTTTGGCCACTGCGGTCCCAAAGACGAACGCGGCGACGAAGTTAAAGAAAGCAGCCCAAATAACAGCAAGCCGAGGCGAGAGCACGCGCGTGGAAACGACTGTTGCAATGCTATTTGCGGCGTCATGGAAGCCGTTGATGAAATCGAAGGAAAGAGCGATCAGAATGGTGACTGCAACCAATAATCCGCTCAGGTGCACTTGACTTCTCCTGTCGCTTCGCTCCAAACCGCTTTATGAGCCTTTCCGCTGATACACATCTTTCCGCCTTGATGCGAGCGGCTCGGCGCGTGGTCGGCCTCGCCGCAAGTAAACTTCAAAAATGTCGCTTGGCTCCAAACCGCTAGCAAGTCTTCTCGCCTGGAATGCATTTCTGCTCCTGTTGCAGAGCACCCTTGCGCATCAGTTGTGTGACAGCTATTAGGGTTTGTTCCACTTATGCGCTTTTCAGAACTACGCCTTCCAAAACGTTGGCTGCATCTTCAGCCTTGTCGGTGGCGGTCTCAAGGACTTCATAGAGCTCTTTTAGCTTGATCAGGGAAATAGGGTCCTTTTCTTTTTCAAACAGTACCGCGATGGCCGCGCGGGCCACACCATCAGCCTCATTTTCCAGCCGGTTGATTTCCACGCAATTCTCCAGCACGTTGTCATGCTTTTTACCGAGACGCGCAAGAGCGTCAGTAAGCTGGTCGGCCTGTTTAACGACGATTCCAGCCAGGAGCGAGGCAGCCGGAGGAGCGCTGGTGATCTTATACATGATCAGCCGAACACCAGCGGCATAGATGAAATCCAGAACGTCGTCGAGCGAGGAGGCCAGCCGATAAATATCTTCACGATCGAAAGGCGTGATGAAAGTCTGATTCAGTTTGGTGAGAATATTGTGGGTCATATCGTCGCCGCGGTGCTCAATATCTTTGAGTTGCTGCACGCGAGCGTCGAGATCCTTGAAATCTTCGAGCGTCTGTTTGAGCAAGCGGGCGCCGTCACCGAGGTTGCTGGCCATTTCAGCGAACATATCGAAGAACTTTGTGTCTCTAGGAACAAGTCGGACCATGTAAGCGGGAACTCTCCTGGCGCATGTTAACGGAACGTTAAAATCAACTGAGAAATATCGCATGCGGCCAGCAATCAGGTCAAACTCCCGGACGTCAGTTGTAAAAATGCCCGCGTCTGCTGGAACAGACGTCGGTACGCCCGAACCAAATAACGGATCGCCAGAACCGCCAGCACCAGGCAGATCGTTACGATAATACTGGCAATTATCGGATGGCGGGTAGCAAACCATGTAAGAGAAATGGCTGCAACGTCTTCAGTGAAACTCAAGGCTATGTTGGAGAAAGGCTCAGGAGATGGAGTAACCGCAGCGCGAATGGCGATCTTGCTTCCGTGCGCGGCCAGGGCAATGGCGCCGCCTAATGCAGCGACTGCCATTTGCAGTCCCGGGGAAAGATGTTGAGCGGTGCCATAAGACAGCAGCGTGGCGACAGGCACCTTTACAAAGGTGTTCAGGGCATTCCAGATGAGATCGAAGACAGGGATCTTGTCGGCAAAAAACTCG
>DATBVH010000194.1:0-3549 GCA_036515395.1 Candidatus Angelobacter sp. | reverse complement strand
GGATCCCGTTCAACATGCCTTCAATCCCGCGCTTGCCAAAGCCGCCTGGCACCAGGATGCCGTCAAAGCCCTCAAGCTGCGTTTCATAATCGCGATTGCCGTCTTTGCCTTCGAGTCCTTCGGCCTCCACCCATGTCAGGTTCAGCTTCAGGTTGTGCGCCACCGCGCCATGTACCAGCGCTTCCTTGAGTGACTTGTAGGAATCTTCATACTCCACATACTTGCCCACAATGCCGATATGTACTTCGTCCTTTGGGTTGTAGATGCGGTGCATCAGCTCTTCCCAGCGCGCCAGGTCCGGCTGCTTTGATTCCATGCGCAGATAGCGTAGGAGCAACGTATCCACGCCTTCACGCGCGAACACCAGCGGAACCTCGTAGATCGATGCAACGTCTTTCGCCGTGATCACCGCTTCATCTTCCACGTTGCAGAAAAGCGCGATTTTGCCCTTTAGTTCTTTGGAAAGAAATCTGTCCGTGCGGCAGAGAAGGATGTCCGGCTGGATTCCAATGCTCAGCAACTCTTTTACTGAGTGCTGCGTTGGCTTGGTCTTGAGCTCGCCCGCCGCACCGATCCACGGAACCAGCGTCACGTGAATAAAGATCGTGTTGTCGCGGCCCAGCTCCTGGCGCATCTGGCGGATGGCTTCCAGAAATGGCAGTGACTCGATGTCGCCCACCGTGCCGCCAATCTCTACCAACGCCACGTCTACATCCTGAGCGACTTTCTTCATTGCGGCTTTGATCTCATTAGTTACATGCGGGATTACCTGGACGGTCTTGCCGAGATAGTCGCCGCGACGCTCCTTGGTGATGATCTGTTCGTAAATGCGGCCGGTGGTCCAGTTATTGTCGCGTAGCAGCTTGGCGTGCGTGAATCGTTCGTAGTGACCCAGGTCGAGGTCGGTCTCCGCGCCGTCATCTGTAACAAAGACTTCGCCGTGCTGGAACGGAGACATGGTTCCGGGATCGACATTGAGATAAGGGTCAAACTTCATCAGATTGACCTTTAGGCCACGGCTCTCCAGCAGGCAGCCGATAGATGCTGCTGCCAGTCCCTTGCCCAGTGAAGACACAACACCGCCGGTCACGAAAATATATTTCGCTGCCATGGACTCCTCGCACGAATGGATTGTTTAGGGTTTTGGAGCTGCCTGCTGATTTTTGGGGGTTCTGCTCCCCGGCTCGAAAGTGGCTTATGCCAGTGGCCGAAGAACCGATTGGGGTGCACGATCAATTATACAAGAGGTGGGCTGTGGAAAGGAGGGAAGAAATAGATGCTCCTGGCGTTAAAATATCAGTCTCTCAATTCCCTCAGCTTAAGCACCGTGGAAAAAGCACCTTGTTATCTATAACCCGGGGTAGCGGATCATCCACGCCTCGTTTTCTTTTTACGCGCTGCCTTGATGATTTGATCAATGCGTTTCGAGCTGAACGTGTCGGTTGCTTTTTGAATGGACTCTTCACCGATCACCTGCAGGACCTCGGGCTCGGGAATTGCGAGACGCACGTAGTTTTGAGTGCTAACAAGCAAGGCTCGGGGAGGCCGGTTTTTTTATCACTTGACATCGTCCCTCTGTTTCAACGCGATCATGGAGTGTTGATTTGCGGCCAGTCTCACTTCACATACTTCGGCTGCTCGCCCTTGCTCCACGGATCGTACTCGTGAGCGAAGGGCACGCGATCGCGAATCGGAGGATGATCGGCATACCAGAAGACAACAAAGTCGCTGGGATGAGGATATGAGAGCGACAATTCTCCCAGCACCTGGAAGGCGTGCGCGGCGGCTTCTTGCGAATCGGGATTGATGCCGTGCGTGACTTCCAGTCCGTAAATGTCGGCATTGTGTTCCAGTTGCCGGCTAATGCCATTGCCTATGGGTTGCGACACGGTGGTCAGGATCGAAAAAATCAGTAAAAGCATGGGTACCGCCGCCCAGTCGCTCAACTCACGCAGGCGCCAGCGCTGCTGGAAGCGCAGGAAAGCCCAATTGGCAATCCGGTAGAGCAGGTAAAAGCCGATGAACAGACCGACAGCTGTGGCGATGATGCCGATCACAATATGGTTCAGAACGTAGTGTCCCATTTCATGGCCAAAGACAAACATTGTCTCCGGCGTGCTGGCGTTCTTGATCGTTGTGTCCCACACTACGACGCGTTTTGACGGACCAAATCCTGTCACGTAGGCATTCAGTGTTGTCACTTTTTCGCTGGCCTTCATCAGGAACATGCGGTCGCGGGGAATCTCCAGTCCGCCGCGCTTTGTCACCCGCTCAAGGGCGTCGACTAGCTGCGGATTGCTTTTGTCCAGCGGCTCAAATTTGTTGAAGAGCGGGTCAACAACGATGGGCGCGATGGAAATTAGGAAGACGACAAATGGCACCGCGATGAGCCAGGTATAAAACCACCAGAGGCGCGGGCTTCTGCGAATCAAATTGGTGACCCCCCAGATGGCGACAATGAAGATCACCAGCTCGACCAGGAAGCCCTTGATGACGTCGCCGAACCAAGATCCCCAACCCTGCACGGAGAGGCCATACTCACGGCTGATGCTCTGCTGGTAGGCATCAAGCGGAAGACTGAGCACGGTGAGGGTCAACATGAGTAATGGGACGAAAATCACTGCCTGAACGAATCGGTATTTTGATACTCGCTCAGCCCAGTCACGATACTTCGCCGCGATTCCCAGGTACAAAATTGCCAGCAACACCACTAATGAATAAACCGTGTCTATGGTCCGCAGCTTGCCGCGCAGATCATAAAGAGCCTTTGCTTTCGCCAGCTTGTCTGGAGGCAGCGTGTACTGCGTTGTCTGGGTTGCGGGCGCGCTTTGGACAGCCGCAGGCGTGGCCGACGCGGACGGAGAGGCGGCGGCAGCTTGCGCAAATGCACTATGGGACGAAATGCCTACGCATAACGCGAGCAGACAAAGAGAGCCGAACAACTTCATGAAGCAGCCTCCGCAGAGTGTGGGAAACCCTCGCACGATAGCAGAAAACCAACACCTTTGAAACACTGAGGAGAGGAGGAAGCAGAGGGAACAATGAGTGGATTCCTCCGCTTAAGTTCTTTCCTCAATATTTTAAACGGTTTTGGCCTTTCGCTGAGCTATACGGAAAAGCTTGCCGGTAACAACCATCCCACCATTTTCGGGTTGTAAAATAAAGACGAACTCTGCATCCAAATATTTCAGGGCTCCTCTTATGGCGCGATGGATCAAACACATCTCCCTTCTGGCCGCGATGTTGCTTGCGCTGGCCTGCATACACGCATGGTCGCAGCAGAACCCCAAGCGGCTCATCATGAAAGACGGCACTTATCAGGCGGCCACCAAGTGGGAGGTTCTGGGCAACCGCGTCCACTATTACAGTGCCGAGCGTTATGACTGGGAAGAAGTGCCGAACGATATGGTCGACTGGACGGCCACCGATAAGTACAACGGTGAGCGCGCCGGGCAGCGCGATGAACCCATCAAAGAGATTGCCAAGGCCGATGAAGCCGACGAACGTGAAGCTCCGCTCATTGTCCCAGGGTTGCGGTTGCCGAACACC
>DATBVH010000193.1:0-5216 GCA_036515395.1 Candidatus Angelobacter sp. | reverse complement strand
AACCACGTAGAGAAATTGAGCCATTTTATCGCTATGCAAATCATAAAACGGCGGAACAGAACTCATCATGGAGACTGGGATCCATCCATCCGGAGACTCACCGACGATGGTGCCGAAGAATTTGGGCTCTGTTACACCGATGACTATGAATACCGAGTTGCCGATTCGGATTTTCCGCCCTATGGCATCGCCTACATTGGAAAACCGCTTCTTGGCAAAACCATAGCTCAACACCATCTCCGGATGTGCGTTTTGTGGAAAATCAACAGCTTCGGTAAATAGCCTGCCAGCCGCTGCCCGAGTACCTAAAAGTGAGAAGTAATTTCCAGTAACCAAGCGCGTCCTAACCGTTTCAGTAGAATTGGAATCGCCTATAAATGACTGGAACTGGAAATAGATGCTGCAGATTGCGGTGGCATCCTGGAAAAGAGTTTTATCGCTCTTGAGCTCAGCCCATTGAGCTTCAGAGAACAGATCATTGGATAAGCCGGTAATTCCGGTGCTGATCCCCATCCAGCGGCCATGACCGAAAAGCGCTAGTTCCTGAGCATTTTTAACCGGAAGCTGTTTGAATGCCAATTGATTAATCATGCTGAAAATGGCGGTGTTCGAACCGATACCGAGAGAAAGCAGAAGAATCACTGTAATGCTGAATCCGGGTGATCTGTAGAGGGCACGTACTGCGTAACGAAAATCTTGTCTGAAGAAATCCAGCATGATTATTTCTCCATGTCATTAAGATAGCCGGAATGTTTGAAGGGCATCATACTACCACATATCCGCTGCGGGCACACTTTTCAAGAAGCGCTACAAGTAGAACTACATAGTATTTCTCCTGGTTTGCTCGAAATTTGGCACGTTATTTAGTCCCAAAATGGATAAAGCTACAGAAAAATATAGGCAGCCTTATAGGCCGGATAGAAGATTGCTGATAGAATCCCGCGAATGCCACAGCGAATTGCACTATCGACATGTTACCCGTGGATTGAACTTCGCAGCACAGAACAGGATTGGAATGCTGCCGATCCGAAATTACTCGGCACGATGCTCAGTGAAATGCATTTGATCCGCGCCTTCGAAGAAACTGTATGGGACATGGCTTCAAAAGGGATGGGACATGGCCCGCGGCATTTAAGTCCCGGCCAGGAAGGAACTGCAGTTGGGTCCGTGCTGCCGCTGCGCTTGAGTGATGGCATTACCGGCGCGCATCGCGGGCATCACCAATTCCTGGTAAAAGCATTCACGCGCATCGTTCCGGACGGGCTTGATCCTAGAAATGCTGTCCCGCCCACAGTCCAGGCGCTTCTGCAAAAAACTCTTGCCGAAATCTGGGGCCTGGCGCAAGGCTTTTGCGGTGGCCGCGGCGGCTCCATGCACCTGCGATGGAAGGAAGCCGGCGCGCTGGGCACGAATGCGGTGGTGGGCGGTGGCGCGCCGCTTGCGGGAGGAGCAGCCTGGGCGCGCAAGCTTTCCGGAACAGACGACGTGGCGGTGGCCTATTTTGGAGATGGCGGCGCCAATATCGGCGCGGTGCTGGAATCAATGAATGTTGCCGCGGCCTGGAAACTGCCCTTCTGCTTTTTCATTGAGAATAATCAATACGCGGCTTCCACCACGGTTGAAGAATCCACAGGCGAACATCGCCTTTCCGCGCGGGGCCCGGGATTTGGAATTCCCTCGTGGCGGGTGGACGGCATGGATCCGCTGGCAGTTTATTTAGCCATGCTGGAAGCCATCGATTATATGAGGGCCGGACGCGGACCTACACTGATTGAAGTTGAAACCTACAACTACCTGGCTCCATACATGGGAACCCCATTTGCATTCCGGCCTAAAGAAGAAGAAGACGCCTGGCATGCACGCGATCCTCTCGACCGAGTGGCCGCTGAGATGCAAAAGCGCAAATTAATTGATGCAGCAGCGGTCGCTGACCTGCGCAGGCAAGCCATTTCCGCGATGAAGAAGGCAGTGGATGAACTTGCGGAGCCGGACGATACTCCTGCGGGAATCCGGATCCGTCCTGCGCTCTGGCCCTTGTCCGGCACTTGCAATGCGGGACTGCACAGCGATCTGAGCGAACTTAAAGGAGTGCGCACAGAAGAGATCAACACTTTTCAGGGAAAACTGGAAAGTCGCAAGTTTATTGACGTGGTGGCGGACGTAATGAACCGCCGCATGGAGACAGACAAAAGGATCGTCGTGCTGGGTGAAGACATTCACAAACTCAATGGAGGCACAAACGGAGCTACGCGCGGCCTGAGGGCCCACTTTCCCGAGCGCGTGATTGGAACACCGATTTGCGAAAACACCTTCATCGGCATGGCCGCAGGATTGGCCCTAGACGGCCGCTTCAGGCCGGTAGTTGAGTTCATGTTCCCTGATTTTATCTGGGTAGCCGGCGACCAATTGTTCAACCACATCGGCAAATCGCGCCACATGTTTGGCGGCATGGACGATATGCCGCTCGTGCTGCGCACCAAGATATCCATGGGGATGGGATACGGCTCGCAACATTCCCTGGATCCGGCCGGGATCTTTGCCACTGCTCCAGGCTGGCGGATTGTGGCGCCATCCACGCCCTTCGATTATGTCGGATTGATGAATTCGGCCCTGGCGTGCAACGATCCTGTGCTGGTCATCGAACATGTGGACCTTTACGCCACATCAGGCGATGCCCCGGTTGACGATCTCGATTACCATCTGCCGTTTGGCAAGGCGTGCGTGCGGTGCCCCGGGTCACAGCTTACGGTCCTTACCTATCTCTCAATGGTCGCGCATTCCCTGGAAGCCGCGGAGCGCACCGGCATTGACGCCGAAGTGATCGATTTACGCTGGCTTGACAATGCAAGCCTGGATTGGGAAACCATTGAGGCAAGCATCCGCAAGACCGGAAATGTATTGATCGTGGAACAGGGCGCCCGCGGCACTTCATACGGCGGCTGGCTCTCCGATGAAATCCATAGACGGTTCTTCGACTATCTGGAACGGCCCATTCAACGGGTCACCGGAACAGAAGCTTCGCCCGCGATCTCCAAGGTGCTGGAACGCGCCGCGCTCCCAGGCCTGAACGAGGTGATTGCCGGAATCCATCAAAGCACAGCAAAAAAACGTGCGAACGCCGCCACCAGCTTAAAGGCGGGATAGAGGATAATTCCTTTATTCCGCCACGTTGTAGATCATTCCGTAAGGGTCCTGGATGTAGCATCGCGGAAATTCAGGCTCATCTTTTACGATCTTGCAACCTTGCTTTACCAGGCGGCGCTTGGCCTCTTCTACATCATCGACCATCACCTCCAGGACAGGTCCCAGAACCGGGCCGCGCTCAATGTAAAGATTGATGTTCTTGCCATGAATGCTGATCATGTCTGGCGTTTCATTACTGATTTCAAACCCGAGTTGCTTCACATAAAATGATGCCGCGCTTTTCGGGTCTGGCGCTTGAATCAGAATGTCCGTACCAAAGGTATTTGCCATCATTAAGCCCTCCGTGCATTTCTAAAAACCGGTACAGATTAGGCCGGTGCCGGTTCGCGGTCAAGCTTTTTGCAATCAAAAAGCTTGCACAGCATCCGTCCTGGTAACTCCTCTGGGAATTGCTGATCTATTCATCAATCCTGAAATCCGTCTAGTGTGCCACCTTCAGCGTGAGCGAGGTGATACCGGCATTTGCCCCGCTGGTTCCAGTTAACGTCAATGTAAAATTCTCAACATTGCCGCTGCTGCCAGCATTATTGTGTCCCTGACCACAGGAGCTCACGAAGGTGATCAGGAGCGCGACCATAAAAATCGAGAGCCGTTGGCGTGGCTTTTTACGCGCGAGCACCAGTCCCATGATCATTGCTGCTGTAAAAGCAACCGGCAGCTCGCGGAGAGGCTGGCGGAGCAGGCGCGCCTGAGCAGTGTTGGAAACGTTAATGGTCAACGGCACTGACATGGTGGCAGGCCCCAGAACCACTGGATTGGGACTTACGCCGCAGGTGGAGCCGGCAGGCCCGCCCGAGCAGACAAAGCCGACCTGTCCGCTAAAACCTCCGGTCTGGTTCAGCGAAAGCTGATAGGTGGCCGTCTGTCCGGGAGAAATGGTCTGAGTAGTGTTGCCGGCAAAACCAAAAGGACCAACAGTCATCATGGCAGCAGGTGAGCTAGTGGTTGGATTGTAGATTGAATCGCCCGAATACTGCGCCTGGATTCCATGTGTACCCAGGACGCTTAACACAACCTGCGCTGAGGCCTGCACCTGCCTTCCGCTGAGAGTAATTGGCACAGGCGCTCCCAGAGGCGCTCCTCCATCCAGAAATTGAACTGTGCCTGTTGGAACGGCGGTACCAATTCCGGTCCCGATAAAAGCCTGCAGGGTAAAAGCGACGCCGAACCCCGCGTTGATAGGAGTAACGACTCCCGCCCGGGGAATACCTTTGGTTACAGTAAAGGTGATGTTATTTGCGCTATTGCTTCCGCTATAACTGAGGCCGTCTCCGGAATAGGTTGCCGTGATGATATGGGTCTGGCCAGGCGCCAGGCAGCTTGCTGAAAAACAATTCACGAATTCGGCGATCCCCGAACCCTCAATAACGGGAAGTTGCGCCAGGACCTTGCCGTTTTCAGTGAAGCTGACGCTGCCACTTGTAGGTATTAATCCGGACATGCCGGCCGTATTCGCATCGATCATGAACCGGTTCGTGGCATCACCATAGGCGACCGAAACCGGGTTTGGTGTGATTTGTAACGTGTCGGCATTCAGGAGAAACGATTGCAAAGTGGTCGTACTGTTTTCAGGAGTAACAGTGACGGGGATTACATTGGAAGTGCTAGCGGCGAAAACACCATCTCCAGGAAAATTTGCTACCAGATTGTAGCTGGTGCCTCCTGGAAGAGCATTCACGTTCACGGGCCCCGCAGTGGCTGTGCCGTTGCCGCCGATAATGGACTCAGATGCGATGCCGACTACGGAAGGAAGATTGCCGCCTTGCGCCATCAGGCCGACAAAGCCGGTAGGGGTTCCTGTGGTGCCTTCTCTGGCCACCTGCACACTAACAGAGACTGGTTGTCCGTGAGGAATGGTCACGCTGTTGGAAGGAAGCGGTGTTCCATTGTAAGAAGCCGCAAGTGTGGTCTGCGATCCCTGAAATCCATGGGTGATATTGATCCAGTTGCCAGCCAATGTGGCGACATTGATGGAACCCAGACCGATCGCGGGATCATAGCCGGAACTAGCG
>DATBVH010000192.1:0-2358 GCA_036515395.1 Candidatus Angelobacter sp. | reverse complement strand
TTATCGCGGAGCACTTCCACTAGTTGACCGCCAAGTCCAAACACCAATACCGGCCCAAACTGCGGATCGGTAGAGCTGCCCAGGATCAATTCGTAGCCAGATGTGCTGACCATCGGCTGGACCGTTACTCCCTGAAAGCTGCCGTCCCCAAAAGCTAATTGGATATGCTCGAAGGCCGACCGCACTGCGCTTGCGTCTTTCAAGTTCAGATGAACTCCGCTGCGGTCAGACTTGTGCGTGACCGTCTCAGAATTCAGCTTGAGCACCACGGGATAGCAGATCAGCTCCGCTGCCGCGACCGCTTCGTCGGCGGACGATGCCAGTATGGAAAGCGTAACCGGCAGTTCGTATGCCGCAAGCACCTGCTTGGACTCATGCTCAGTCAGGACTGTGCGGTTGTTTGTCAGCGCGCCGGCAATAATTTCCGCCACGCGACGAGGACCATCTTCAACAAGCTCGCCGGCGAACACTGGCGTTTCATACAGGGCCTGGAGGTAGGAAGTGTATCGCCACATGTAAGCAAAGCTTCGCGCCGCAGCGTCTGGATACTCAAATGTTGGAATCCGCGCTTCATTCAGCACATTGGCTGCAAGCTGCATCCGGCTGCCGCCCATCCAGCTTGCAATCAGGGGCTTCTTGATAGTCTCTGCGGCCTTACGCACCAGGCCTGCCGCCTGTTCCGGCTCGGTCATCCCCTGCGGAGCAAGAATAGAGAGCACGGCGTCGCAGCTTGGATCGTCAGCCACAGCCTGTAGCGCTTTGGCATACATTTCTGGAAGGCAGTCGCCCAGCGTGTCAACGGGATTGGAATGGCTCCACGCGGCAGGCAATAGCTTATTGAGCGTTTCCTTGGTCTCATCCGATAGCGTTGCCAGTTGTCCGCCGCTCGCCAGAAGCGCGTCCACTGCCAGTACGCCGCCGCCACCTGCATTGGTTACCACCGCCAGCCGTGGACCATGCGGCCGCGGTTGCTTGCTGAGCACCTCAGCCATGTCAAAGAGTTCGCCGATGCTGGCCACCCGCAGAATGCCCGCGCGACGGAATGCGGCTTCAAACACTTCGTCCGATCCCGTCATGGATCCCGTGTGCGAAGCCGCCGCTTTTCTTGCCGCTTCTGTCCGCCCGGGCTTGATTACGATAATGGGCTTGCGCAGTGAGACCTCTCGCGCCGCGGAGAGAAAGCTGCGCGCATCGCGAATGGATTCCATATAGATCAGAATGCTGGAGGTATAGGCGTCATCGCCGTAGTGGTAAATCAGGTCGCCCCAGCTCACGTCCAGCATCGATCCCACTGAAACCACGCCGCTAAATCCCACGTTCTCCCGGCGGCTCCAGTCCAACACAGCCGTACAGAGTGCGCCGCTCTGGCTCAGAAATGCAATGTTGCCCGGCAGGGCATTGGACTGTGCGAAGGTCGCGTTGAGTCCCGTGCGCGGGTTCATTACTCCAACGCAGTTTGGTCCAATCAGCCGCAGATGTCCTGAAGCCAGCACCTGCCGGATTTTAGCTTCCAGCGCTCTACCGTCAGCGCCAAGTTCGGCAAAGCCTGCCGAAATCACAATGGCGCTGCGCACGCCCGCCGCCACGCACTCCTGCAATACTTCAGGGACAGTTGCCGCCGGCGTAACTACAATTGCCAGATCAATCTGCTCCCCAATAGCTGCGATGTTGGGATGGCAGCGGATTCCCAGCACATTGGGCCGGTGCGGATTGATGGGATAAATCGTTGCGCCGGAAGGCTGTTCCATCAGGTTGCGCAGTATAGTGCGGCCCACGCTGGCGGGCTTTTCCGTCGCGCCGATCACGGCGACGGTTCGCGGGTGGAAGATTGGGGCCAGCGGGCTCGGTGGCCACAGTGGGACGGTGGATTGATGGTCGCGCTGTTCTGGCGCTGTTCCCGGCGGTGGTGGCATTCTGTCTATTAGATTACTACTCATTGACGCGGACTAACTTTCTTCCGAAAGATCAGCCTACCAGCCGCAAAAAAGTAGGGATGTGAGATATCTCACATCCGTGGCAGAAGGTGGGTTTAGGCGCGCCGGCGCTAGGGTCGCAACATTTCAACCCTTAAGAATTTTACGCCCATGAATTTGCCTGCTTCGTTAAAGTCGAATCCAAAGATGGCTTGCGCAAAAGGAGCGCAGTTGGCACACGGTTCCTGCAGAGAGTACGGAACCACAAACCGCTCTCCTTCTCTGGCCAGCCGCTCAATTTGGGGTGATGAGTCCGGTTTGCGCTGATTGTCATTCACCGCCAGTTGCATCTGGGGATGGCTTTGACGCAACGCGATGTATTGAGCGTCTTTCTCCAACGCCGATTTGGGTAGGATGGTAACGTCATCCAGATTGACCAGCGTGG
>DATBVH010000191.1:0-10336 GCA_036515395.1 Candidatus Angelobacter sp. | reverse complement strand
AGAACAAACGCCGACGCAAGATCGCAGCTTCGGGCCGCCTTTTATGCGGCGATTGTCGCAGCCGTTCTCAGTGCGGTTCAGCCGAAAGCAGGGTTCGTCCTCGCCTTGCCAGTCGGTGGATTTCTTTCCGTGCTGTTGTACCGTCGCTTAAGTTCTGGAAGCGAACCCACGCCCAGGGCGGGCTTCCGCTTGGGTGCATTCACGGGTCTTTTTGCCTTCGGTTTGTTGATGATTGTCATGGCAGCCGAGAGCTTCGCTCTTCACACCGAGGTGGACGCGCATGCTCAAGTCGTTCAGACGATTCAGCAAGCCCAGGCCCGCAACACTGATCCCCAGGCCAAGCAGGTATTTGAGTTCTTCATGACCCCACAAGGCATGGCCTTCATGCTGGCTTTCGTCTTTGTATTTATGGGTGTGCTCTTTGTCGTGCTGTCGGGGGTCGGGGGCGCCATCTCCGCTGCTCTTCTGCGTCAGAAGGCTCCTCCTGGCCAGTAGTTCGCCGCCTTGCCCGCAGATGCCCCACCCAAGTATGATGCAGCGTTCATGACTTCCAAGAGCTCCCCCCAGCACGGGTTGCGCCAGAAGGCGCAAATCATGGCCTCCTCCGAAATTGAACGTACCCTGGTTCGCCTGGTGCACGAAATTATCGAAAAAAATGATGGTGCCAAGGACCTTGGCATAGTCGGGATCAGGCGGCGCGGGGTGTATCTGGCCCAGCGCATCGGTCAGATGATCTCGCGGATCGAAAAGACGCCGGTGCCGGTCGGTACTCTGGACATCACCTCGTATCGCGACGATCTGTCGCCTTTGGCAAAGCCGGTTGTACATAAGACGGAGATCGGGTTTCCAATAACTGGCAAGAAGATTGTGCTGGTGGACGACGTCCTCTACACCGGACGGACCACGCGGGCGGCCATGGATGCTTTGTTTCGTCAGGGACGTCCAAAGCAGGTGCAGCTTTGCGTGTTGATCGATCGCGGTCACCGCGAGCTCCCAATCGACGCGACTTACGTTGGCCGCAGGGTTCAAACCAGCGACCGGGAAAGCATTGAATTGCTGTTGCGTGAAGTGGACGAAAACGAACGAGTACTTCTGATGGAGAAACAGGACTAGCCGCGATGCCCGCCGTTACGCAACAAGTCGCCACCCGGAAGGCAGTCCGCGGCTCACTGCTGGGCATTGAGGGTGTGCCGGCGGTCGAGATAACCAAGCTGCTGCAGCTGGCGCGGAAAATGAATCCGCAGAAGCCGCGGCCGTTGTTGCGCGGCAAACGCGTGCTCCTACTGTTTTATGAGGCTTCCACTCGCACTCGGGCATCTTTTGAAATTGCAGCGAAATCGCTGGGCGCGACGACAACACTGGTACTTTCGAGCGGGTCGAGTATCGAAAAGGGGGAGTCGCTGCTCGATACCGCCTACACATTGCGCGCGGTCGGCGCTGACGTCATGGTCGTCCGCCACCCTAATGCGGGCGCGCCGCATTTGATGGCAAGTCATCTCGATGTACCGGTGATCAACGCCGGCGACGGCATGCACGAGCACCCGACACAAGCGTTGCTCGATGCCTACACCATCCTGCGGCATAAGAAAAAACTAGCGGGCCTGCAAATTACGATCATCGGCGACATTTACCACAGCCGGGTGGCGCGCTCGGCAATTCATCTGTTGAGCAAATTTGGCGCGAAGATCGTGTTGTGTGGGCCGCAAGAGCTTTTGCCGGAACTCGCGACCTCGCTCGCGCCAGGGCTACACATCAGCCGCAGTTGCGAAGATGCAGTACGTGGAGCGGATGCCGTAATGGTGCTGCGGGTGCAGCGCGAGCGGCTGGCGGGCTTAAAAGTCAACTTGCAGGATTACATCTCGCGGTACCAGATGACGATGGCGCGGCTAAAGCTCGCGAAGAACGATGCACTGCTCATGCATCCCGGGCCGATCATTCGCGGTTTAGAGTTGACATGGGAGGTCGCAGATTGCCCGCAATCAGTGATTGTGGAGGAAGTACGGAATGGAGTGCCGGTACGAATGGCAGTGTTAGCGCGGGCGTTGGGCAAGGCAAGATAAAAAGATCGGCCACGGATTTCGCGGATTTCACCGATTAACTTCTAGTCGGCGGAATAATAAATTTACACACTTAGATGAAACACTCATCGCAAACTCATAGTCTTCTGATTCAGGGCGGACGCGTCATCGATCCCGCCGCACAAGTTGACGCGCTAATGGATGTACTTGTGCGCGACGGCCAAGTGGCGGAATTTTCGCTTCCTAACAAGATTCGCGGCGGTGCCGACGAGAAAATCGACGCGCGCGGTCTGATCGTAGCACCGGGATTCATTGATCTACATGTGCATCTTCGCGAGCCCGGCCAGAGTTACAAAGAGACAATCGCATCTGGTACGGCAGCCGCAGCGGTCGGTGGTTTTACCTCTGTTTGCTGCATGCCCAACACCACGCCGGTGCTCGATTCCCCAGAGTGGGTTACATGGCTGCGACAGCCCCAACGCGGCGCGGTGGTGAATGTTTTTCCTATTGCGGCGGCTACTCAGGCTGGGAAAGGCGCGGTGCTAACCGATTTTCGCGCTCTGCAGCGCACCGGGGCAGTCGCGGTCAGCGACGATGGCAAGCCGATCCTGAGCGAAACCACTATGCGCGAGGCGATGCGCGCGTCGGCGGAAATTAATTTCCCCGTAGTCCAGCATGCGGAAGATACGCGCGTCACCCAGGGTTGTTCGATGAACGAAAGTGAAGCATCGTTTCGGTTGGGCCTGCGGGGGATGACTGACATGGCTGAGGCGGCGATTGTGGACCGCGACGTTCAGTTGGCACAGCAATTCAACGGCGCGCGGTTGCACGTAGCACATGTCTCAACCGCCGAAGCGCTAAAGTCCGTCCGCCGCGGAAAGAAAAATCGCGCTCGCGTGACCTGCGAAGTCACGCCGCACCATTTCACGCTCACCGACGCCGATGTTCGCGACTACGATACGAATTTCAAAATGAATCCGCCATTGCGCTCGGCTGCGGACCGCGAAGCTCTGCTGATAGCGCTTGCTGATGGCACGATCGACGCTATTGCCAGCGATCACGCGCCGCACGCGCCGCACGAAAAAATTATTGAGTTCGAGCGTGCAATGTTTGGAATCACCGGGCTCGAAACGAGTTTGGGATTAGCCATTACTGTTCTGCATCTGCGGCATAAAATTCCTTTGAACCGCATCGTTGAATTATTTACCGCTGGCCCGGCGCGAGTCGTGGACATTCGTGGCCGCGGAACGTTGATGCGCGGGAGCCATGCCGACGTGACCATATTCGATCCCAAAAAACGCTGGACCTTCGATGCCTCGAAATCACGTTCGAAGTCGCACAACACGCCGTTTGATGGCTGGCCTTTAACAGGGAAAGTTATAGCCACAGTAGTCGGCGGTAGAATTGTCCATCGCTCAAACTAGTCCACCTTTGGACTGTTCTGTGCGCCAATACCGACTTTCATCCTCGCGGTAGTCAACTCAGGCCGCTCATTTCCAACGCCGATTTCGATCAACTGGCGGAAATATTCGTTTGCCACAACTGTGTCGCCAGCCGCGTCTGAGGCACCAGCTGCACCGTATAACGCGTTGAAGCGACGGGGAGCCGTTTGGAGAACAGATCGATATTCCGCTAAAGCTTGTTCCGGCGAGTTGTGGGCCAACAAAACTTCGGACAGCATTTCTCTCGCGGGAACGATCGCTCCGGGCGTAACCGCGTCTTTGTCCATGCTCTCTTCGAGATCTGCCGCGGAACGCATAATTGCGGCTGCATCGCTCCCGTGGCCGCGTTGATCCGCGATCCATGCCTCCACCTCGCGCCGCTGGACTTCAATCTGATTTGACCAGTATCCGCTCTGGCTTGCCGCTGTGTCGCGTAACTCGCCAAGCTTGTGCTCCGCCTGTAATGCACGATTCAGGTTACTCAGGCGTGCACTGCCCACCCCAATTGCCATCCAAGTAATCGCCTGCGCCCATGGGACACCTTCAGTGCTCGGCACCAGAGCCGCGGCCTCATGCCAATTTTTCAGTTCAAGGGCGTAGCGCGCGGGTATCGCGGCGAGGGCGTAGTTTCCGGTCTGGGTGAGACCCGGCACCGGCTTCAACGAGTTCATTTCATCCAGCACGGTTTTTGCCTGCTCCACGCGTGCACTCTGCAAGTATGCGTATTCCAGATAATCCATTGCGTGGAGCCGTTGGTCGCGGGCTTCCCCATTCGACGAAGCAGCTTCATCCTTGGTCGCAAGTGCGGCGGATTTCAAGTTGGAGTTGATGGATTCATCCCACGATCCCACTCGCGTGAAAATATGTGACGGCATGTGGTTCGCATGCGCTGACGCCGGCGCAATTTTGGCGTACATGCGGGCGGCGCCCAAGCCGTTTTTCGCCAGCACCGGATTGTCATAGCAATGGATGATGTAGTGCGCAACGCCGGGATGATTCGGTTGTTTTGCGAGGATGGGTTCTAAAATCTCTCCGCATTTGCGTTGGTTCGCAAAGCTCTTGTCGGTTTTGGGGGCGGTAATCGCGAGGGATAGGGCGTGGAAAATTGCCGCTTCAGTGTCGTCCGGATAGCCTGACTGCAAAGACGCCATTTTTTGCTCGAACGCTTGTGAGTGCGTGGTCTTGTCCTTGCCGTCTTCCCGATATATTTCAGCGAGAGCATCTATGTACGCCCTTTCACGGGCAGTAGTCCTGGTATTACTGGCGGCAATATGTTGCGCTTTGCCAAGGGCCTCACGGCCAGCAACGATGTCGCCGCTGCCCCATAGGCCGTGATAATGCGACATGGCAATGCCCCATTCAGCCATCGCGCACTCAGGATGTTCTTTTGCGATTTGCGTAAAACCCTGGCGAGTTTGCTCGTACTGGAAAGAATGCAACAACGCGACAGCGCGATTGAAACTTCCGGCTATATCTCTCGAACATGAAGTTTCAAACTGAACGGAGCCAACTTCTTCTTCGGTGAGGGCATGATGATGTCCTTCATCTGCCCATGCAGCGCACAACGGAAGGAACAATCCTAAAATCAGAACTGATAGTGACTGCATGGAGACCCCTGTCTAAGTAAAAATGTCGGGCACGGAAATCGGATCTTACCTGCGCGCCGCTTGCAATATTTGCATTTTTTCTCCAACCGTCTTAAGCACGCCTAAGGCGCGCTCCAACTCCTCCCTGGTATGCGTCGCCGTCACAATAGTGCGAATACGAGCCTTGCCCTCCGGGACGGTGGGGAATGTGATCCCAGTTGCCAGCATTCCTTGTTTGAACAACTCGCGGGAGAACTCCATGGTGAGTTTGCCATCGCCAATGATAATGGGAGTGATCGGCGTCTCGCTGGCTGGGGTAGTTTTGCCGCCGATGTCGAAGCCGAGCAGCGCCAATTCCTTTTTCCAAAAGCGCGTGTTCTCCCACAATTTCTCGATGCGCTCAGGTTCGCCTTCTAAAACATCGAACGCAGCAATACAAGTTGCCGCAACTGATGGCGGATGCGAGGTTGAAAATAAAAACGGCCGCGCGCGATGATACAAAAACTCGATCAGGTCGCGCGATCCGCAGACGTATCCCCCTAGCGCACCGATCGCCTTCGATAAAGTTCCAACCTGGATGTCAACCCTGCCATGAACCTTGAAATGGTCGACGGTTCCGCGCCCGTTTCGCCCCAGAACGCCGGATGCATGTGCATCGTCAACCATCATGATTGCGCCATACTTCTCAGCGAGATCGCACAAGGCAGGCAGTGGCCCTATATCGCCGTCCATTGAAAACACGCCGTCGGTGATCAGCAATTTCTTGCCGGGCTGGTCGGCAACGCTGGCCAGCTTGGCTTCTGCATCCGCGATGTTCTTGTGCTCAAAAACAAGGATTTTTGCCCGCGAAAGCCGCGCCCCATCAATAATCGACGCGTGATTGAGCTGGTCAGAGATGATGAAGTCTTCTTTGCCCAAAACGGCCGATACTGTTCCTGCGTTTGCCGCGAAACCGGACTGGAACACTACGCAAGCCTCGGAGTTCTTGAAGCGGGCAATCTTCTCTTCCAGTTCCATGTGAATCTTCATTGTGCCGGCAATGGTGCGCACTGCACCCGAACCCACGCCATATTTACGCGTCGCGTCCAGCGCAGCCTCGCGCAGCTTGGGATGCGTGGTCAACCCGAGATAATTGTTCGAGGCCAGATTAATGACATGCTTGCCGTCGAACGTGCACTCAGGAGCCTGTTCATCCTCGAGCACTCGCAAGTGGAAATAAGTGCCTTTGGCCTTAAGATCATTTAATTGGTCAGTGAGATAAGAAAGAGGGTCGGTTCGAGTAGCGGTTGGCATGATCTCTCCGTGCGGAGATTAGTTTAAATGAGGCAGTACGAATGTTGCCTCAGCTCTCCGTACGCTCCAGCAATACAGAACGCCGCCGTCTCGCGTTTTTTCTTCTCACAATTAACCACGCGGCGACTCCCGCGATGGCAATCAGCACTAGCCAGTGAAAGTGGTGGCTGAAAAATGCTCGTATAGTACCGACGGCTCCCGGCCCGAAATAGATCACCAGGCCAGCCAGAACGGCAAAGCGCAAGAAACGCCCGAGAAAAATCGCCAGCAAAAAATGACTGATGCTCATTTCCGCGACCGCCGATGCCAGGACAAATGCCTTGAAGGGCGTCGGTGGTGGCAGCATTGCCGGAAACATGAGGCTCCAGAACGGGTGTTTTTCAAAGGCATCGTGCAGTTTTGCGAAGCGCGCCGGAGAGACACGCTTGCGCAGTAGCTCTTCGCCGCCAGCGTATCCAATGCCATAGATAACCAGGCTGCCCAGCGCAGATCCCGCGGCCGCCATGAAAACATAAATCAGCCATTCCCGATGGTTCTGTGAGACGTATCCGCCAACCACCAAGTCAATCGGCAACCCGAATGCGGCTCCGTCCAGTACCGCTGCCAGCAACACTCCCCATGGCCCCAGCGGCTTCAGAATCGCCCATAAAAACGCTGTGTAGCGGGAGAGGATGTGTTTGAGTGTTTTCATCAGAGGGCTAGCAAAAATGGGCGGCTATACGAAGATGGGATTTTACTATCTTGAGTGGCGGTTCTTAAGCTGCTGAGACGGACCATGCACTAGTTGCTCATGTGCTCAGTCCTTCCAGCAAGAATCTGGATCGCGTGTGGCAGAACATCGATGACAGCTTGGAGAGATTCGACCGCCCCCGCCGGGCTTCCCGGTAAATTCAGCACCACTGAGGACGCGTAAACGCCGCAAACGCCCCGGCTGAGCACTGCAAACAGTGTCTTTTTTTCGCCCTCGCGCCGCATCCTTTCCGAGACTCCATCCAGCATTCTCCCGCACACCGCGCGCGTTGCTTCGGGAGTCACATCACGCGCAGAAATTCCAGTGCCACCGGTAGTTGCGACCAAACGCGCTTTCCGCGCGAGTTCCACAATCGCCTTCTGAATCGCCGCATGATCGTCGGCCACAACCCGGGTTTCAATTACCGTGAAGTGATGCTTCTCCAGCACCTGCACCACCGCAGGCCCAGACGCATCGTTGCGCTCGCCGCGGGCGCAGGAGTCGCTGATGGTAAGCACAGCGGCGCGAAAGGTTTCAGGAATCGAGGAGGACATCTTCCTCTTCCTCGGATTGGCCACCGCCATCGCGACGCGATTCATCCAGCATGCGCAGGCCTTCCATCAGCAATCCCTGAGTGTTGAGTGTGGTGGTTTGCTGCTTGGTCTTGCCTTCGAAGTCGATCTGAAAGTTGCCGCCAGTCCAGCTCAAGACTTTGAAAACCGCCGGATCGCCTTTGAGTGCGCCATAAACCGCGTGCGAAACCTGGCCTTCGCTGAAATACATTTCGCACTTGTCGTTTTTGTTATTGAGCGTTAGCAGGCAGCTTTTGCGGCCCATCTCGAGCGATTGCACCAGATCGATCACGTTCATCTGCGAAAGATTTCCGCGCACCACTCCATCTGAAGACGACGCCTTGGCCATTTTTTCCAGCGCGATCTTATCGATGACGCGCTTGATCCGGTGCACGGCTTCTTTCAGGTAAAAAGGCTTCTCAACGAAATCATCCGCCGGGTGGTCCTGCACCGCCAGCTTTTCAGAAATGTCCGCCTTTGTCGCCATCAGCACAACGAAAATACCGGATGTTGTGGAGCGGCTTTTGAGCTTGTCGACGAGCTGCCGTCCATCCATCCCCGCCATGCGAAAGTCGCTGACGACTAGATCGGGCGCATCGTCGACTGCTTTCAGCAGGGCGTCGGCGCCGTCTCCGGCGGTGGTCACCTTGGCCAATGGGAGGAGCGCGTCGCGCAACATGGCCAACACCATCGGGTTGTCATCCACCAGCAGGATTTTTACGTCATTCTGCATATCAGCTACCAGCTGTCAGCTATCAGCCTTCAGCAAAAACCTACTTCCTCTGTCGTACGTACTCTCCGCTTTTGCCGCCCGACTTTCGCTGCAATACAATTTCGCGAATCTCAATTCCTTTATCGGCCGCCTTACACATGTCATAAATGGTCAGAGCGGCAACGCTGGCTGCAACCAGCGCTTCCATTTCTACGCCGGTTCCGGCGGTGGTCTTTACTTTAGAGGAAATCGCAATCCCATTCTCGCACTGCCGCAATTCGACATCAACGTGTGTAAGTGGGAGGGGGTGACAAAGAGGAATCAGGTCCGAAGTTCTTTTTGCCGCCATGATCCCCGCGAGCCGTGCGGTTTCCAGCGGGTCGCCTTTGGGATTTCGGTCGAGTGCGCCAAGTACCTGCGGGCTCATGGCAACGAATGCACTCGCTTCAGCCTCGCGCACATTGGCCGTTTTTGCTGACACGTCAACCATGCGTGCACGGCCGCCATCGTCATAGTGAGAAAGCTTTGAGGACAATGCGATTACCTGAAGCAAATCATCTTAGCAGCACCGGCATCCACTCACCGGCGTCGATCCGCTCGCGGTTGGGCGGAATAACAGCATAGCAATTCGCACGCGCGACCGAGGCAATGTCACCAGAGCCTTGCCAGCGCACCAGTTCTACCTGGCTGTTTTCAAATTCACCGGAAAGCATTGCGGGAAGAAAACGCTTCAATCCAGTCTTGGTACGGATTTCAGACTTCAACTTTGCGTGTGTAAAGACCAGGTGGCGTGAAGCTATTCCCGCCAGCGCTTCGACCATAGGCTTAGCGAAGAGCTCGAAGGTGACCATGGTCGAAATAGGATTGCCGGGAAGGCCCAGAAAATATTTATGCTCTGCAGGAGTTTCGCGGACAAGAGTGTCCGCGCCACACGGTTTATTCGGAACCCGGCCAAACACCACCGGCTTTCCGGGCTGGATTTGCGCGCCGGTAAAAAAGAATTCTGCTTTGAGCTCGGCGAGCACCTGCTCGACCAAATCATACTTTCCCATTGAGAGGCCGCCGGCGATCAGGAGTAAATCTGCTTCCAATGCCTCAATGAGCAATTCGCGGAGACGGCCCCCCTCATCGGGCGCGATCGGGAGCAAGACAGGTTCGCCACCGGCTGCCTGAACCTGCGTGGCTAAAGAATAGCTATTAGAGTTACGAATCTGACTCGGACCAGGAGGCACATCGACGTCTACCACTTCGTCACCCGTCGAAAGCACAGCAACACGCGGCTTCGCATGTACTAACAAACGCGGGCGACCTACCGACGCTGCGACCGCAACCTCCGCGTACCCGATTCGCAGACCGGGCGCTAGCAGCTTTTCACCCCGTTTACCTTCGGCGCCCGCTGAAACGATGTTGTCTTGCCCAACAACAGCCCGGGTCACGTGCACGCGATCGCCGACACGTGAAGTGTGCTCAATCATCACCACAGCATCGGCTCCATTTGGGACCGGCGCCCCAGTCATAATTGCCGCAGCCTGCCCGGATTCAACCGATAAAGTTGACAGAGTGCCGCCAGCTTTGATCTCACCAATGATCTGCAACTCGGCGGGCAATTTCTCCAGATCCGACGCTCGAAGCGCATAGCCATCACGCGTGGCTCGGGGGAACGGCGGAAAATCTCTATCCGCATGGATCGGCTCAGCCAATACGCGTCCTTGCGCGTCTAGAATCCCCAGCAGTTCTCTACCTTTGGGTTGCAGGCGTGAAGCATGGTCATCGACCAATGCACGAGCTTCCTCGAAGCTCAGAATGCTTGCTTGCTGGGGCTGGGCGGCCATGGGGAAATGATAGGAGGGATGCAGCGCAAAAGCGAATCTAGGTTGACGATCAGTTCTCGTTATACGCGCGCTGATATTCTTTCCAGTGGGTCTCGACGACCGACATCAGCCGCTGAAATTCAGGATCGCCTCGTAGATTTGCATAATTCTT
>DATBVH010000190.1:0-3598 GCA_036515395.1 Candidatus Angelobacter sp. | reverse complement strand
AGAAACCTAAAAGCTACTTCTCTTCCTCGTCCTTCGGCCTTGCTGGATTCACTGACTGCGCCATATAACGCATGCCCTCAAATGTTGCACGAACGAGCACTTCGCGCCCGACACCCAGTTCATCTCTATGTGAAACTGCGGACGGAGCAAAGTGGATCTCATAATTCTTGTCGTCGGTGGCGTTCTGCACCGCGATGAGGCCGCGATGTAGATCAAGAAACGTGACTTTGCCTGCAAAGGTAAAAGTCGATCCGGGCACGGCGATGATGCTCACCTCGCGCGCCAGGCCACGGTTGGGGCTGGAAGCGGCAAAGCGAACATGCACCAGCGTTCCTGACTTTACATCTTTGAAAGCCGCCGGAGTCTGGCCGTTGCTGATGCGGGTTTCCGGGTCCACGGCGAAGCGCACTGGCACGGAATTAAGCGTGTCGCGCAACGTGAGTTCGTTGTGCTTGGCGTCAATAGCGATGATCTGGCCATCGGCGTCCGCAGGCAGCTCAGCCACGCCCACGCGTATGTTGCGGGCAAAAATATCGTGCTTATTATTGTCGAGCTGCGTGTCAACGTAAACGCGCTCGCCCTTTTTGATGGCGAGCTGGGTGGTTTCTCTGCCGTTGTGGAAGATGTGTGTGCGCTCGTCAAAGTTGACGGTCCAGTGCCCGCCGCCAAAAACGTGCACGGTCATCTTGTTGCGTAGTCGATCGACTCCGGTGATGGTGCCTCCTACCATGGTAGTTGTTGTACGCGGCATGGGCGCAGCATCAAGAATGGGATCGTGCCCGTCTGTTACCAGCGCGCCAGACGTGGCGGAGCTATCAAGAATGTCAGTCTTGGGTTGCGCCTGGGGGATCGGAGTTGGCGTACCCGTGGGCTGAGGCGTGGTGGTGTTTTTCTGGTCGCCCGATTTATGGTCGGCCGAGCGTTGATCAGCAGATCTCTGGTCCGCAGCCTTTTGTTCGGCAGTCTTTTGGACGTCTGAAGTTGAGTCCGCTGTCGAGTTTTTCTGGTCTGTAGAGGCAGGCTGACTCTGGTTTTTTGGGCTCTGCTGGCTGCTAGCCGGGGCTGCCGGCTGGCCTGCCGATTTTGGCTGATCGGGCGCTGCCGTGGAAGGCGCCGTATCAGGAGTGGTGGCGGGCGGCTGCGCCGGCGCGGTGTTCGGGACAGGCGTTTGCGGTACGCCGGAACCGGGGCTCGGCGTGGCCGGGTTGTTCTGCGCCCAGCTGCAAAGACCAAACATCATGGCAAGAAAAAAGAGCGGCGCTTTAGGGGAACGATGCATAAAGCTCAGGGGACTCCAGGGACAAACGTTTCCGAAAATACTGGTTCTAAAACAATAAGGTTCTGAACAATCACTTGGATGCAGACAGCAGCAACTCAGATGGCAGGCAATCCAAAATCAGATCAGCCCAACCTGAGAGAGGGTTTTGCCATCCAACTGAAAAGCAGAGCTACTGCCCTGTGGCCCGTGGTGTAAGCAAGAGGGCCAGGGCTCGAGGATTTGAAAACCCATGCGTTCCCCATTCGCCAGCGTTCTAGCGCCTTCCGTTCTAGCTTTGTCTCTTGGTTTGTCTCTAATATCCGGCGGTTTCCCTGCCCACGCCCAGCAGCTGCGTATCCCGCTGCCCAAGAAGAGCAAGTTCACTCCGGTACAGCAGCTCAACCGCGATGGCGTGACAGCGCTTAAGAAGCATGACATCAGGAAAGCCAAGCGCCTCTTTTATAAGGCATACCTCATTGACCCCAATGATCCGTTTACGCTGAATAATCTGGGATATGTTTCTGAACTGGAAGGCAGCCTGGAACGCGCACAGCGCTATTACGATCAGGCCAAGGCAAACACGTCAGAGGCCGTAATCGACCGCTCCACATCGCAAGACGCCCAGGGCAAAACCGTGGCCAGCGTTGCCGGACACACCGCTGAAGGTCCAATGAAAGTGAACGAGCTGAATAGCGAAGCACTGGGATTGCTGAACCGCGATCGCGCACCGGAAGCCGACGTGGTGCTGCAAGCGGCGCTCAAGATAGATCCTAAAAACCCGTTCACGCTGAACAACATGGGATTTGCCAAAGAAAAAGAAGGCGAACTGGAATCGGCAATCCGTTATTACGATAGCTCCGCCGCCACGGGTTCACGCGAGCCGATTGTAATTGCCTTTAACAAGAGCTGGCGCGGCAAGCCGATCAGCGAAGTGGCCCAGCAAAACGCCGAAAAGAGCCGCAAAGAGCTAAGCAAGGCGCAAGACATGCAGGCCCGCGTTGCGCGGTTGAATCTGCGCGGTGTTTCTGCCATGAACCGGAATGACCGCAAGATCGCGCGAGAGAATTTTGAGCAGGCTTACAAGATGGATCCTAAAAATTCTTTTGCGTTGAACAACATGGGTTACCTGGCCGAGTTGGAAGGCGACACGGAAACCGCGCAATCGTTTTATGAACAGGCGCAACGCGCCGAACGCGCACGGCAGAAGGTAATGGTTTCAACCCGGCCTGAAGTGGAAGGCCAAACCGTGGGCCATGTAGCGGAAGAGAGCACCACGCTGGTGGAATCACGCTTTGAGGCGAAGGCGGAAGCGAGACGCCGCAGCGGTGCTCCTCCGGCGCTGAAGACGCGCGACAATCGCATTATCGTAGAACCAAAAACCAAGCCTCCCAGCACTAATACCACGCCTCCGGAATTCCGCAACCCGCCGCAGGGACAGGAAGAGCCGGCGGTTTCGGCGCCGCAGTCGGATCAGCCGCAGCAGAATCAGCCTCCGGCAAACAACGAGCCGCAGTTGAAGACACGTCCGACTCAGCAGTCGCCGGATGCACAACAGCCTGCGGATTCACAGCAGAATGCACCGCAACAGCAGAACGCGCCGCAGCAACAAAACAATCGGCCACCGCAGAATTAGGGTTGGTCGATTTCCCAATAGCTAGACCACTGGCCCAATACCCTTGCCTATCGGCGGAGCCTTACGCAGCGCGCTCTCCACATAATGCTTTGCAGCTTTGGCGGCGACGAGCAGATCATTCCCTTTCGCCAGAGAGCACGCCAGCGCTGTTGAAAAAGCGCAGCCCGTGCCGTGCGTCGATTGGCCAGGAATCTTAGCGCCTTCAAGAATGGTAATAGGCCGGCCTTCCTGGCTCACAAGATCGTGCGGCGGATCAAGATGTCCGCCAGTGATGATCACGTTGCGCGCTCCCATCTCATGCAGTCGCACGGCGGCAAGCTGCATTTCATCCATTGTGGTTACGGCAAGACCTGTGAGCGCGGCGGCTTCATCAATGTTCGGGGTGATTACGCTTGCGCGGCCGAAGATGCGATCTTTCATCACCTGCAGGCCATCGCGTGAGATGAGTTCTGCGCCGGAGCTGGAGCGAATAATGGGATCAAGCACCACGTGCCGTATGGAATAGCGCTTAAGGAAAGCCGCGACACACTTTGCCGCTTCCGCCGATCCCAGCATGCCAATTTTTATTGCGGCAACTTCCAGGTCATCCATCAACTGCTCAAGCGCTTCAGTAATAATTCTGCCTTCAACGGGATCCATGCGCTTCACCCCGCGCGTGGATTGCACGGTAAGCGCCGTGATACATGTAACGCCGTAACAGCCATGCG
>DATBVH010000189.1:0-4282 GCA_036515395.1 Candidatus Angelobacter sp. | reverse complement strand
TGGGTGGAGAAATGTTCCGGAGTCGCAGAGAACGAATGCAGGACGTGTAGAAATAATCTTCGGATGTCTTCCGATGTGTAGGACGATGAATATGGGATTCGGCCGGCAAGCATTCTGTCCCGCAGCAGTCCTTCCAACATTCCAATCAGCGCGGAGCGCATGCCTTCAAGATGCAGATCGGAGCGAAGCTGCCCGAGATCGCGCATTTCCTTTAGCAGTCTGTCCGCCGTGTTTACCAGGCCAAGGAAGCCCTTGGTCATTAAAACCATATGGCCTTCTTTGCGGATCCTGCGGCCCTCAAGCAGAAATAATTGCTTGAGTTGTTCGTCTTCTTCAAGCTTGGAGAGAATCAATCCCACCAGCGCCTGCAATTTCGAGCTGGGAGCGGGAATGTATTCCAGCGTGCCAAAAGCCTGCGCGATGTGGTTCCATCCATCTTCAAATATCGCTTCCAGCAGGCCCTCTTTGCTGCCAAAGTGCTTGATGAGCTGGGACTCGCTGGTCTGCGCCATTCGTGCGATTGAGATTGTGCTGGTGTTCTCAAAACCGGATCCGGCAAACAGCGCTTTGGCGGCTTTCAAGATGCGTTCCGCAGCGGGGCCTTTCTGTGTCAGCGGGTTGGGAACCGATGCCATAGTCCTTCCTTTGGAAGAAGCAGAGTCGCACAACAAAGTAGTACCACCATCCTAAGGTCAAAGCAAGGCGGGATGTCCGTAACTCACTGAAAACAATTGGAAAATAATCTGGCAACTCCGACCCATAAATATTCCTTCTAAAGTTCAACGGTAGTGCTACTACTGTGCGGTATTTTTTATTGGTTCGGCTAGCTCCAGAAAATTCAGACTTCAGGAGAAACGATGTCTACGCTTCCCTCCCCCTCCATTCCCTCCTCTCCCTCCTCCAGATTAAACAAACAAAAATTAGCCGCGAGACCTTCAAGGCCAGGAATTGCTCTGCTGACAGTTGTTTTGGTTTTGAGCCTGGCACACGTTGCCTCCGCTCAGACCGCCAGCTCCATCAGCAGCACATCAGGGCCTGTGTCTTGGGATTTCGGCCCGGTCGTGGCAGGCACCGTTACCAACGTGGGCATTCAAGACCAGTGCCCGCCCGGCCTGTGCGACAACCACGACCTGACGATTACGCTTCCCGCACCCGCTGCCACTTTTTACCAGACCAACACAGTTCAAGTAACGATCAAATATACGTGGAACAGCACCGCGCCCAGCGATCTGGATGTATTCGCCATCAGCCCAAATGCCGCCGACCACGGTCCTGGATCGCCTGACGACACCACCACAGGCAACGGTGAAGAAGACCTTACGCTGACTGATCCAATTGATGGCCTCTGGCACATTCGTTCCGTGGCAGCGACGGTTCCTCTTCCCGTTTCCGCCCATGCAGTTGTGACAATGACGGTTGCGCCTCGTCCAACCACTGCGCCGCCTCCGCCGCCTGCTCCCGGTGCGCCCGCTTTCGTCAATTATGCTGCTCCGGAAAATATTCCGCCTTCGCTCGGCTCCACAAGCGCCAGTCAGCATGCAGCCGGGGAACCTTCCGTGGGCGTTGATTGGAATACCGGCAAAGCTTTCATTGGAGCTGGAAACCACACGCTTCGCGTCACTTTCAATGACACGGTCACGCCGGCCACTTCAACCTGGGAAGATAAGCGCTCGCCTTTCGCGCGCGTCAGCCTTGATCCCATTCTTTTTACTGACGACGGCCGCATGGGCGGCACAAATCGCACTTTCTCTTCACAGCTCAATGGCGTAACCAGCGAACTTTCTTTCACTGACGATGACGGCGACAACTGGCTTCCTACGCAAGGCTCCGGACAGCCCGCCGGTGTCGATCATCAGACGGTGGGCGGAGGCCCATACGCTTCTCCCGCGCCTGCGGTGCACACGTATCCCCACGCGATTTATTACTGCTCGCAGGATATTGCCACGGCATTCTGCTCACGCAGCGATGATGGCGGCGTTACATTTGGGCCGGGCGTTCCGATTTATACCTTTACCCACGTCAACGGCGTTGACCTTCCTGTGGCGCCTGGAACCTGCGGCGGCCTGCATGGGCACGTTCGTGTTTCGCCCAATGGCACGGCGTACGTTCCCAATGAAAATTGCCAGGATGCAGCAGGCGTCAGCCGCCCAGGCGTTGCCGTTTCCATTGACAACGGATTGACGTGGGTTGTGCGCACAGTTCCCGATGGCACTACTATTAGCCCCGGCAGCGATCCATCTGTCTCCGCCGGCAAAAACAACACAATCTATTTCGGCTATGTGAACTCTGACGGCCATGCCAAGATCGCCGTATCGCATGATCGCGGTCTGCACTGGTCGAAATCCCAGGACGCGGGAACTCCTTTCGGCATTCAAAACGCCGAGTTCGCTGAAGTGGTTGCCGGAGACGACAATCGCGCTGCGTTTGCTTTCCTCGGCACACCCAGTTTGGGCGACACGCAGTCTGGCGACTTCCTTGGCGTATGGCATCTGTATGTGGCCTTCACCTACAACGGCGGGAGCACCTGGACGACCTCTGACGCAACACCTTCAGACCCGGTGCAGCGCGGCTGCATCTGGAACGGCGGCGGAAGCAATCCGTGCCGCAACCTGCTCGACTTTAACGACATCACCGTGGATAAGTTCGGCCGCGTACTCGTTGGCTATGCCGATGGTTGCACCGGGACTTGCGTAACCGATCCTTCACAAAACGCAACGACTGGACCCGCAACGGCCCAGGATGCGCTGGCGACAATAGCGCGCCAAACCGGTGGTCGCGGACTGTTCTCTGCTTTCGACGGCACGCAGTTCGGCACGCGCAGCGGCGATAACGAAGGCGGCGGCAAACTCTGCTTTGGCGATCCCGCAAGCGGCGTCCACGGCGGACCCGACTGCGACGATAATCGCAGGCACTAAATTGTTGTAACAACCAGGCCCGCGTGAAGGAATTATTTCGCGCGGGCTTCTTTTTATCGCCGCATCTACAATGGCTTGTCAGGATATGTGATGAAGAATTTGTTTCGACTCCTATTGTGCCTTCTGCTGCTCGCTGGCGTGTTATCGGCGACGCAAAAAACCGCCACTGATTCAGCCAAGCAGACCAAACCAGCAGATCCTTGCAAACTCCTCACCAGTGCGGATATTCAAGCCGTTCAGGGAGATGCAGTGCAGGAAACCAAGCCAGGTGCACAGCCTGCCGGCGGGTTAGTCATGTCGCAGTGCCTGTTTCGCACAGCCAATCCCAGTAAATCGGTGAGTATTGCCGTAGCTTCGGCGGGATCCTCTTCTCCACGCGCGTTTTGGCAGAAACAGTTCCAATCTGGCGATCCTGAGTCCGGAGAAAAGGATAAGGACAAGGCCGCAGCTGGACGCAAGAACGCAAAGGAAGAAGATGAGGAATCCACGCGGCCGCGCACCATTAAAGGCGTGGGAGAACAAGCCTATTGGATTGGCAGCCCCATGGTGGGCGCACTTTACGTTCTAAAACGGGATACTTTTTTGCGCATCAGCGTCGGTGGAGTTCGGGAAGAGTCCGCGCGGATTGAAAAATCCATAGCGCTGGCGCGGGTGGCTCTCAAGCGCCTGTAACGCTGCAAATCTTTTCACCGGCACCTGGCCCTTGCTCATTTTCTTTATTCATCGTTAGTGAGCCGCCAGCCGAAGTATTTTCTTTCACAATCGGTTCTTTCCAACCATCAGTATTCACCACGCCCCGTGCTCTCCTACTATTACTTTCATGGAAAATTAAGCCTTTTAATTTCAGTCCAATGAAACCGTAATGTGGCGCTTTTAAAACCATGGGTAACGGATGAAGTTGCTCTGAAACGGATGAAGCATACGGAGCACTAAAGCAGCAGAAGGTTAGAAATGGACTTTCGGGGGCAGGCGTAATAAGCCGGCCAGGAGAGGATTTCCGCCATATGGAACTTTGTTACATGGTAAGCATGAGCACGCTGCATGAAATTTTGCAGTCAGAAGCCAAACCTGACACAGCCTATCGACTTGTAGCCAGCGGAGACACCGTAACCGTGATTCATTACGGGCCAGCAGGCTTAATCAACCAATTCGCTTTTCCCATTATTTATCGCGTGGAAGATGTTCCAGAGGACGAAGGAACACTCATGCTAATGGTGGCCACAGAGCGCAGCCGTGAATGGCAAAGTTTCTGGGTGCCGCTGGAAACAAAACTGTCACATTGCTGTTCGCTGAATACAGTGGCATAAAGCAGCTTAGACGGGTCACCGAGAAGCAGCTTTTGCCCGGACTGCAGGCGGCTGCGGATC
>DATBVH010000188.1:0-4857 GCA_036515395.1 Candidatus Angelobacter sp. | reverse complement strand
GCTGCGGCCCGGAACACATTTAAATCTAGTTGGAGCGTTTCAGCCGGAGACGCGCGAGGTTGATGACATTACAATCAAGCGATCTCACGTTGTGGTGGATACTTATGACGGCGCGATGCTGGAAGCCGGCGACTTGCTGATTCCGCTCAAGAATAGAACCATCGAGTGTTCGCATATTATTGCCGATCTGCATGAGATTGCTTCCGGAAAGAAGCCGGGCCGCGCCAATCCCGAACAGATCACCTTGTTTAAGAGCGTGGGATGCGCGCTGGAAGACCTGGTCACTGCCCAACTGGTCTATCGGAATGGCAGCGCAAAATAGAGATTAGTGCCATCACAAATGACGAACAAAACTTACGATTTTGCCATTATCGGTGCGGGCGTTTTTGGCGCATGGACCGCTCACTTCCTGCGCCAGAGCGGCGCATCGGTCGCTTTGCTGGATGCCTATGGACCTGCAAACAGCCGGGCCAGTTCCGGCGGCGAAACACGTGTGATCCGCATGGGCTACGGCCCCGACGAACTTTACACGCGTTGGGCGATGCGATCATTGCCCCTCTGGCGCGACTTTGCCGCGCGCGCAGGACGCGAAATTTTCCGACAAACGGGTGTTCTCTGGCTGAGCAATGATACCGATCCGTATCTAAGAAGTTTGTGCAGCGTGCTGGCGCATGCGGGAGTCGAACGCGAAGAACTCACAGCTGAAGAAATCGCCCGTCGGTGGCCGCAGCTTCGCTTTCATGATGTCACTTTGGGCGTGCTAGAAGCGCAAAGCGGACTCCTGATGGCCCGCGAGTCGGTGCAAACACTCGTCAAAGAATTGGTTAAGAATGGTGTTGAGTACCTTACAGTGGCTGCTGAAGCGCCTTCTGGCGACGGAAACTTAGCGCGGATCAAAGCGGGCACAGACGAATTAATTTCCGCAGGAACGTTTGTTTATTGCTGTGGTCCGTGGCTGCCCAAGATTTTTCCTGAATTGCTGGGCGATCGAATATTTCCAACGAGACAAGAAGTGTTCTTTCTGGGCACTCCGGCTGGCGCCGATTTCCGTTCTCCCAAAATGCCGGTGTGGCTGCATCGTACCCATGCCGATTTGCCCTACGCGCTGCCCGACATCGAGGGACGCGGATTCAAAATTGCTTTTGACCGCCACGGTGATCGCTTTGATCCAGACACAGGTACGCGGGTGGTAGCCGAATCTTCCATCGATCGCCTGCGCGTATATTTGCGGCAGCACATACCGCAGCTGGCGCACGCACCTGTGCTGGAAACTCGGGTATGCCAATACGAAAATACCTGGAACGGCGATTTCCTGATCGACCGCCATCCTCAGTTTGAAAATGTGTGGATAGCCGGCGGAGGTTCCGGGCATGGTTTCAAGCATGGCCCCGCGCTGGGAGAATACCTGAGCGGGCGAATTTTGCATGGCTCGCCGGGCGAACCCCGCTTCTCACTAGTCGCGAAGCAGACTGCGCAAAATCGGGCTGTCTATTGAGCTGGCTCCGGTTTGAGTGAATGCAGGCAGGTTGTTATAATCTAAAACGTTCCGTACGCACAGAATCTTCAGCCGTCCCACCGAAGATGCACGTATGTAACCCACCCGAAATGGCCAGGTAGCTCAGTCGGTAGAGCGCAGCCCTGAAAAGGCTGGCGTCGGCGGTTCGATTCCGTCCCTGGCCACCATCAGCATTACACGGTCGTCGCCGCCGAAAAGGTCGACATCCCCGGATACCGCCAGCACTTGGCCGTCCGGGGTTTCTTTTGGCGTAAGTAACTCGCGCCTAAGATTAGCTGCATATCCCCGCAATGCCCAACTTTGCGAGGCCGAATGTCGGCATAGCAGGATATGGTTCATACGCAGCGGTCGAGCCAATCTTCGTAATGAAGAACGGTTGACTAGAGAAAGGAGCTCTTGAACCAAGTAGTGTTAACTGTGAAGTTGACTCGAAAATTTTCCTCACATCGCGGGCAGGATGCCTCATCCCATATAGGCATTTGTCCTGCTCATGCTCGAAATCGCTCCTTCGACCATATGCTTGGCTTTTTGCCGGCGATGAGACGAACCCTCTGCGTGACGAAGGTCACTGGTTCGGGTGAGTCGATGGGAAGTACTCCTGCATTATTTCAGGACATAAGTGTCCCATTACGGCCGGGTAAATTGCCGGTCAGAGGGTGGGACGACTTTGCACTCGTATCCGGCAACAAAGGGAGCGTTGCACTGTTCCGGTATTCCGTTGGAGTCACTCCATAGGCTTCTTTAAAGCATCTAGCAAAGTGACTGATGTCGTTAATGCCGACACATACCATGATTTGTTTCACACTCAGGAACGAAGTCCCAAGCAGGTATTTCGCGCTTTCCATACGCGCGCGCTTGAGATAATAGCCCAGAGAAACTCCGGTTTCTATTTTGAACAGGTGACTCAGGCGAGAGGGGGACAAATTCACGCTGCTCGCAAGTTCGCTGAGGGTCGGACTTTGTTTTAAATTTTTGTCCAGCAACAGTCGTGCTGCTTCAACACGGCGATCCATATTGCACCACCAGTTTTGATTATGGAAAGCAAATTCGAGCCCAAGAAGCTTCCCCCGGCCAATGAGGGTGCTAAAGATTACCTTATCTCGTGCGTTCTTCAGCAGATTTTTTTTATCGACAGCAACTTTCACCAAAAAATAGCTATGTCCGCACATGACAGAGTTTTATCTTTAGAAAGGTTGAATTGCACTGCTTGAAATCACAAGTTTGAATTCCAAAATGGTACTAGTTTTAGTCGCAGTTCAAAGTCTGTATCTCAACATGAGAAACATAATTTAGTTTGTGGTTCAAAACAGGAATAAATAAGGCATTCACAGATCAGAAGCAGAAATATCACTGAGAGCAAAAAAATACATCAGGCCGTTTGCTTGTTATTTAGTAGACCATTCTGGGTTTTGATTTGCCGACATCCTGCAGAATCACACGATTATTCTGGCCGGCCTAAAGACAATAATTCGCTGCAATATAGGAGGGCTCTATGGTGTCAAAGATTACGGCTTGGCCAATTTCCTTTGCGGTTCTGATATTTACTACTTCGATTCCTTCTGCCATCGGGCAAACACCCAGGCCGGCTACGCCACAAATCGTACCGCGGATCATATCGCCTATTGATGATTCGATTCGGGTGAAAGTAACGAAGTCCACCAATCCTCTGACAAAAGCCGCTTCTGACATGGGGCACCTGGACGGTAGCACAATGTTAGAGCGCATGATTTTGGTGCTTGGATCAAGCCCGGAACAAGATCATCGTTTGCAGACGTTTTTGGACAGCCAGCATAGCAAGGGCTCACCAGATTACCATCACTGGCTTACGCCAGAAGAGTTTGGACAGCAGTTTGGTCCTTCTTCCCAAGATGTCACACAGATACAAAATTGGTTGAAGCAACATGGGTTCACGATCGGCATTGTGGCCCGTAGCGGACGCTGGATGGAATTTTCCGGAACAGTAACGCAGGTGGAGGAAACGTTTCAGACGTCCATGCGCCAGTATTTGCTGGCCGGGAAATTGCACATCGCGAATGACGGTGATATTTCCATTCCAAAAGCCGTATCGCCGGTCGTGCAGGGAGTGCTTTCTCTGCATAGCTTTCACAGCAAACCGATGACACGGCGCTCGGCACGGAATATGCCGGTGACATTGGCCACTGATGGCAGCGGAGAACATTTCATGACGCCGGGAGATCTGGCAACCATTTATGGTTTGACTTCTCTCTTCAAAGGAACGTCTCCGTCCCCTGCTGTGACCCCGATTACCGGCACTGGACAGACCATTGCCATTGTGGGCGCAGGGGACATCAATACCATGGCGACCACTGGCGTGGACGATGTCGGCAATTTCAGGGCGCTGTTTGGCCTGCCTCCGAACCCGCCGAAAATCATTTCCAATGGACCGGCTCCGGGGCTTCTCGCTGAAGTCAGCGATGAGGCCACGCTCGATGTGGAATATGCTGGAGCTGCGGCCCCTGGTGCAACCATCGAACTCGTGGTGAGCGCTGAAACCGTTACTACAGATGCTATTGCCCTTTCATCTTCTTTCATCGTCGACCAGAACCTGGCGCCCATTATGAGCCTGAGCTTTGGCGAGTGCGAAAAAAACATTGGACCGCAAGGCAATGCATTTTGGAATGCTCTCTGGCAGCAGGCGGCGGCACAGGGAATCAGCGTTTTTGTCGCGTCGGCTGATACAGGGGCTGCGGGATGCGAACCCAATGCGCCCAGTCTCACGGCAGCGAGTGGCGGTCTGGAAATAAACGGCTTTGGTTCAACTCCGTTTGATACTGCGGTAGGCGGCACTGAATTCGATGAAGGCGCCGCGCCTTCAACTTTTTGGGGAAACACCAACGGCCCCGGATTTACTTCCGCAATCGGCTATATTCCGGAAAAGGTGTGGAATGACAGTTGCACTCCGGCGGATTCCGGCTCATTCTGCCAACAGGTCGATTTCTTTGATTTTTCATCCAGCGGTGGCGGGATCAGTAAAGTCTATACAGTCCCCAGTTATCAAACACTGCCTATTCAGGGCTTGACCGGACAAAATTTTCCCAGCAGGGCCATACCAGATGTATCGCTTGCCTCTGCCAATGCACATGATCCTTATCTTTTTTGCTTTACAGTGAACCCAGCTCAGCCTGATTGCCAGGTGAGCGGTCAGAATGTGACGTTCCAGAACGTTGCTGGCGGGACTTCATTTGCTTCGCCCGAATTTGCCGGAATCATGGCCCTGATCAATCAGGCAACCGGCGACCGGCAAGGATTAGCCAATTATGTGCTCTATGCTCTGGCTGCAACTGAGAGTTCAAGCTTCTCCAGCTGTAACTCCAGTAATC
>DATBVH010000187.1:0-6572 GCA_036515395.1 Candidatus Angelobacter sp. | reverse complement strand
GCAACGCCATTGCTGCGTACTTTGCGGCAGTCCTGGCTGCGCTGGCCATGGTCCTGTGGCTGGTGCCGGGACAGGGAAACGGATTGCGTTAGCTACCGACCTTCCTCCGCATGATAGAGCGCCAGGCGCTTGAGCCTTTGCCGTATTGCAGGCTATCTTCAAAGCGGAGGCCTCATGCACGAGAGCGGGATTCAATCCATCGAAATCGTGCTTCTGCTGCTTTTGCTCTTTGTCGCAGGCTTTACTGCGCTGGCCCGCAAGCTGCAAACGCCTTACCCGATCGTGCTTGTAGTGGCTGGACTCTTATTGAGTCTTGCACCTGGTATTCCCCGAATTACTCTGAGTCCTGATCTTGTTTTTCTGGTGGTGCTGCCACCGCTGCTTTATTCCGCTGCATGGCTAACTTCATGGCGCGATTTTCTCCACAACATGGTTAGCATTTCATTCCTGGCTTTCGGGCTGGTAGGGTTCACGGTGCTGGGCGTGGCGGGAACGGCCCACCTGGCTTTTCCCGGATTTGACTGGCGGCTGGGAGTGGTCCTGGGAGCGGTAGTAGCTACCACGGATGCGATTGCTGCGACCTCAATTGCAAAACGTGTTGGCCTGCCACAACGGATTGTTGACGTCCTTGAGGGAGAAAGCCTGCTCAATGACGCCACTGGATTGCTCGCGCTGGAATTTGGTCTGGCAATTGTCGTTGCGGGTCAAACGCCGACTGTTGCTTCAGGATTTCTACGGCTGGCATACCTGACTGTAGCTGGAATCGGAGTGGGGCTGCTGATTGGCGGGCTCATTCATTGGGTGGAGCACCACATTGACGATGGCCCGATTGAAATCACCCTCAGCATCATGGTGCCTTATGCTGCTTACCTTGCCGCGGAATCCATTCACGCTTCCGGAGTTTTGGCTGTGGTGGCCTGCGGCCTTTATCTGGGGCGGGGAAGCGCGCATTTCTTCTCGCCGGCAGTGCGCATCCAGGCCAACGCGGTGTGGAGCGTGTTCACTTTCATCCTGAACGGCTTCGTTTTTGTGCTGATTGGCCTGCAATTGCCCATTGTGCGAGAGGGAATCAGGAATTACAGTTTAGCGTCCCTGCTGCTTTATGGCGGATTGTTCAGCTTGCTGGTGATCGTTCTGCGGCTGCTGTGGGTGTATCCGGGCACGATGCTGGCGTATTGGATCCGCCGAAACGTCCTTCACCAGAATGAACAGAGTCCACCTGCCGGCAAATATTTGTGACGGGCTGGACTGGAATGCGCGGCGTGATCGCCCTGGCAGCAGCGCTTTCACTGCCAGAGCAGCTCGCAGACGGAAGTCCATTTCCGCAACGAAACATGATCATCTTTTTGACCTTTAGCGTCATCCTGGTAACGTTGGTCCTGCAAGGACTCACTTTGCCGGCGCTGATACGCACTTTGGGGCTGGTCGGCGTTACAGGGCCGAACTGTGAGGAGACGGAAGCAAGACGCATTATGGCTGAGGCGGCGCTGGCGCAACTGAACAAAACCAGCGAAGAGTCCGAACCGAACTCCGCGGCCCTCTATGACGACCTGAAGGAGCACTATCGGAGGCGACTGTCATCCTTGCCGCGTGAAGGCGAGACCCAGGATGGTTCCGATCCGGAAGCGTATGCGAAATTTCTTGCCGTTTCTCTTGACCTGTTGCGCGTAGAGCGAGAAACGGCAGTCAAGTTGCGTAATAGTGGCCGAATCAATGATGAAGTCTTGCGCCAGCTTCTAAAGGAATTGGATTTGAGTGAAACCAGATTTCACGCAGGGTAAACGCATGATCAAAACTCTTTAAAGCGCGATGCGCTCAGAGTGTAAGCTGATAAGTGGCCGCTATCGAACGAAAATCAGTCCGGAACCTTGTCATCATCTACGTTGCCGCTTGGATGCGGTCGTTTGGCATTGGACTGCTGGGCGTTGTGCTCGGCGTGTTTCTTTATCGCGAAGGATTTTCTTCCGCTGCCATTGGGCTAGTGATTGCCGCCGGTCTGGCTGGAGCGGCAAGCGGCACTGTGTTCATCACCTTTAAGGCCGACCGTCTGGGGCGGCGGCGGACGCTTTTTTTGCTCTCGCTCTTGACCGCCGTGGGTTCACTTCCACTCATATTTCACTTTGGACTGCCTGCAATGATCGTGATCGCGTTCCTGGGCATGCTCAACGGTATGGGTTCGGACAGAAGTCCCGCATTCGCGCTGGAGCAAGCGACTATCCCGGGATTAGTAGCCGATGAAAAACGTACATGGGCCCTGGCTTGGTACAGCGTGGTGCTGGACGCCAGCGGCGCGGTAGGAGCGCTGGCGGCGGGCATTCCAATTGTCGCTCAAAAATGGTGGAACGCAGACCTCGGCCATTCCTATCGACTCTTGTTTATAGGCTATGCAGCCATCAGCGTCTTGACCGCATTGTTGTATCTGTTCTTGTCGCCTGAAGTGGAAGTTCGCAAGGCCGGTCTACCGCTGGAGCCGCGAGCTCGAGTTTCGCCAGAAACAAAATCGACAGTCAAAAAGCTTTCCGCACTGTTTGCGATGGATGCTTTCGGCGGTGGTTTCTTAACTGACGCGCTGGTTTCTTACTGGTTCTTCCGGCGTTTTGGCATCGCGGAAAGCCAGCTTGCATTGCTCTTCTTCACGGTACACGTGTTGAATGCGCTTTCCCATTTGGGCGCGGCATGGCTGGCGCGACGAATTGGTTTAATCAAAACGATGGTGTTTACTCATCTGCCTTCGAGTGTGTTTCTGATTGCAGCGGCGTTTATGCCGTCGCCACGATGGGCCATCTTGCTGTTTCTGCTGCGCGAGTCGCTGGTGGAAATGGATGTACCAACGCGGCAGTCGTATGTCGCGGCTGTGGTGAAGCCGGAGGAGAGAACATTTGCCGCTGGCGTAACCAATCTTGTGCGGAATGGAGCATGGGCCGCAGCATCGGCCGTTGCTGGAGTCTTTATGCAGCAAGTCGCTTTTGCCGCACCGCTGTTGCTGGGCGGCGGATTGAAGATCATCTATGACGGCCTGCTGTGGCGCGCGTTTCGACACCTTGCGCCTCCGGAAGAGCGCAAAAGTTGATCCGCAGGCACTGGGCACCGAATTTTTTGATGTTCTATTGAAACGCCTTTAGCGTTCTTCTCACTATCACAGGTCACCAATCCAACTAAGAAATGAGAACCGATGAACCGATTCAGCAGGAAAAGTCTTGTCGTAACGCTTATTTGCTTCGTAGCTTTTGCCAATCGGCTTGAGGCGCAATGGCAGGCGCGGCACGGCTTAACGCCGACGCAATATCAATCGACGTTTGATGATTTAAGCAAGCAGGGCTACCGGCTGAAGACTGTAAGCGGTTACGTGAGCGGGGGTGAGCGGTACGCTGCTCTGTGGGTCAAGGAGCCCGGCCCAGCGTGGACGGCGCGTCATGGACTCAGCGCAGCTGATTATCAGAAAGCTTTTGACGATTTTGCCAAACAGGGCTATCGCCTTACCTGGGTGACTGGTTACGAAGTTGGAGGCACTCTCAAATACGCCGCGATATGGGAAAAGAAAGGCGGGTCGGAAGAGGTTGCGCGCCACGGACTCAACTCCGCCGATTACCAAAAAGCGTTCGATGACTTCACCAAGCAGGGCTATCGTCTGGTTCATATCAGCGGTTACAACGCAGGCGGCTCACCGCATTTTGCGGCGATTTTTGAAAAGTCCGGGGGGCCGGCCTGGGTAGCGCGTCATAACCTAAGCGCAGCCGACTATCAGAAAGCTTTCGACGATTTTGCCAAGCAGGGCTATCGCCTCAAGGAAGTAAGCGGCTACAACGTTGGCGGCCAGGACAATTATGCGGCAATCTGGGAAAAAAGCGGCGGTCCCACGTGGTACTCACGCAATGGAATACCGGACGCCTGGTACCAGAACGTTTATGACAATTTTTATTATCAGGGAAATCAACCGGTCTATATTTCTGCATTCAGTTCCAGCGGAGGATCGGGCAAGCTCAATGTGATTTGGGACAACCCCAATTTCAGCGGCGCAGATCTACAAGCGATTACGCAGAAGATCCAGGCTTACATGAACACAAATCAGGTTCCTGGGCTTGCCCTAGCCATCACCAAAGATGGCCGGCTTGTTTATGCTGCAGGCTTCGGCTATGCCAACAAAGAAACCGGAGAAGAGGCCGCTCCGACCAATATGTGGCGCATTGCCAGCGTCTCCAAGAACATAACTTCCACGGCAATCATGAAACTTGTAGAGAAGGGGAGTCTGCACCTTACCGACAATGTCTTTGGTCTCGGAAGCCTGTTGGGCGCGCAATTTCCCACGCCGGCGGGCAACAAGAAGATTGAGCAGATCAAAGTGAAGCACTTGCTGGAACATGTGTCCGGCCTCAGCAACACGAATGGCGATCCCATGTTCATGAATACCGGCATGAACCATACGCAGCTGATCTCTTGGATGCTCAATGATCCCGGCCACAAGATGACTCGCGATGCCAACACGCAATTTGAGTATCTCAACTTTGGCTATTGCCTCTTGGGCCGGATCATTGAGAAGGTCAGCGGCCAGAGTTATGAGCAATTTGTGAAACAAAATGTGCTTGGTTCAAGCGGCGTTACTGAAATGGGGATCGGCGCCAACTCAGAGGCCGCTCGCAAGCCCCGCGAAGTGAAGTATTACCCTGCCAGTGCATATTCGCTGAATGTTACCCGCTTTGATTCGCACGGGGGCTGGGTGGCTTCACCCATCGACCTTGTCCGCTACGTTGTCCGCGTGGATGGCCTGCCGACTAAACCGGACATTTTTACTGCCGCATCCCATACCGCGGTGACAACGGACTCAGGAATAAAAGACGCCAAGGGTAATGATCCGAATTATGGTTTTGGCTGGGGACTACCACAGTGGCACAACGGCGATATAGACGGCTCTATCGCATTCTTGCAGGTGCTGCCCGGAGGCTACACGTACTCTGTGTTGGCGAACATTCGTCCGGCTAATGACAGCGGAGCATTCAATCTGTCAGGAGTAGTGCAGAAAATTATCAGCACCACACCGAAATGGCCGGCTTACGATCTGTTCTAGGAACTTGTTCGCAATTAAAGGGGGAGCGGCGCACGCTCCCTCGTTTTTATTGAAGCTCCCAATCCAATCGGACTGGACGGATTATCTGAAGCAGCCTATCTTGTAAAAGTCATGCGAACCTGGCTTTTTATTCTCATATTTTTAGGCTCCGCGTTCTCTATCTCGGCTCAAGAACAAATTGCGCAGCCGCAACCTCCCGTTTATCGCGTAGATGTCCATGTGGTCCAGGTAGATACGCAGGTGCTGAACAAGAAAACACGACATGCAGCGCGTGAATTGAAGAAGGCCGATTTTGAAATTTATGAAGACAATGTGCGCCAGCAGGTAAGCTCTTTCAGCCAGGATACGCTGCCACTTTCGGTTGTCTTGCTATTCGACCTGACCGACAGCGTGAGGCCTGTTTTGAAATCTCTGGGAGAAGGAGCCCTGGAAGCTCTACAACACCTTAAACCGGAAGACGAAGTTACAGTGATGACATACGCTGCGTCCGCGCAGGTATTGCAGGAAGCAACGACGGATCGCGCGCTGGCCGTGGCGGCAATTGAAAAGGCCAGCCGCATGGAAAGTGGAGAAGCGGCCTTCTTCAACGAAGGCATCTTTCAGGCGGTGGAACAATTGGCTAAGGACAAGAATCCTTCCAGCAGGCGGGTGATTATATGGCTCACGGACGACGTGCCGAATATACCTTCAGAAGATTCCGTCCCGCTGCGTTACAGGAGGAGCCTGAATGGCGCTATGCCACATACTCAAACCGATGCCATCCAGCGCCTACTGCGAACGAATGCTGTGGTTTGCTCTCTGCTGAAACAAAGCGACCTCTCGGTAAGCGGAGAGTCCGGTCTAAGAGCGAAGCCTGCAGAATTGATGCTCCATCCTCCGGGAGAAGTTTACAAATATGCCAGTGTCACCGGATGCCAGGTGATTGAGTTCAAGAAGAAAGACTTGAACGAAAAATTGGCTCTCTTGATTGACGACCTGCGACAGCGCTACACATTGGGATATCACCCGTCCAGGCAAAAGCCAAAAGGAAAATATTGTGTGATCAAGGTAAAACTGACGCCAGAAGCACGGAAATCTTTGGGCAATGTAGTAGTGGAAGCCCGGCAGGGATATTACCGCTAAATCGCAAGAAAATACGCGGTTGCGCTACTCAAGGGCTCCCGATTCGATCGTCACGTTTTCTCGCACGATGAGCCGCTGTCCCGTCATTTCTTTTATTGTAGGAAGGACGCGGTCAACGTGTTCCACCGTATCGACGAATGTAAGCACCAGCGGAAGCTTACCCCCTGCATCCACCAGGCTTGATGTTTTGACGCGACCACGGCCGGTAAAGCCGGCAACGGCATGCAGCAGAGTGGCTCCGGCTATCTGCTGTTCACGCAGATACTTCAGCAATTCCAGATGAAGTGGACGGCGATGCCACTCGTCGGATTCACTGAGGTAAATCGAAATCTGGACGGCATTGCGGGATGAACTCATTGGAGAAAACTGCGTCCTTCTACTTTCAAAA
>DATBVH010000186.1:0-5052 GCA_036515395.1 Candidatus Angelobacter sp. | reverse complement strand
GAATTGGAACGTTTGGCAGCCGCGGGCTGGCAGTGGGCGGAGTCGCAGTGTATATGGCGATCCAGAAGCTGAAAGATAAAGCAGCGAAAATCGCGGCGCACGTGTTGCAGTGCGAGAAGGCGTCGTTTGTCGATGGGAAATTCTGCTCCGATGGCAGTGGCGGCGGTAAAGCGCCAGAGCCAATCGTCCCTATGGGCCAGGCGCCCGCAGGAGCATTGCCAGAGTTGAAGCCGAGCGGAAAAACTTTGAGCATGCAGGATATCGCGATGGAAGCGCATGTCGCCAAAAATCTGCCTGCAGATATGGAGCCCGGACTTTCCGCCACGGCGTTCTACGAGCCTAAAAATTTTACGTTTCCGTTCGGCACGCACATTGCGGTTGTCGATATCGATCCTGAGACCGGCGAGATTCATTTCCAGCGCTATATCGCTGTCGATGACTGCGGCAAACAGATAAATCCCATGCTGGTTGAGGGTCAGATTCATGGAGGAATTGTGCAGTCCATGGGCCAGGCGCTGTTTGAAGAAGTTGTTTACGATGAGACCGGCCAGCTCGTCACCGGCACGCTGATGGATTACGCTCTGCCTAAAGCCGTCATGATTCCTCACCTTGAGCTTGACAGCACTGAGACGCCGTCGCCTGTAAATCCTCTGGGGGCAAAAGGTGTAGGTGAAGCGGGGACCATCGGAGCTACACCGGCAATTGTCGCCGCTGTGGTTGACGCTCTTGCTCCATACGGCGTACGCCACATCGATATGCCGATCAAGCCGGAAGTGGTCTGGCAAATCATCAAGTCAGGTCCTAAAAAGAATTCAGCAGGCGCCGCGTAAGCGCAGGAGACTCACATGATCCCAGCAAATTTTGATTACATCGCCGCCAAGTCCCTGGACGAAGCCATTTCGCTCCTGGCCAAGCACAAAGATGACGCCAAAATTCTTGCTGGCGGACACAGCCTGCTTCCCGCAATGAAGCTACGTCTGATGCAGCCCAAGGTGCTCATCGATCTCGGCCGCATCCGCGATCTCTCCTATATTAAGGAAGAGGGCGGGCAGATTCGCATCGGCGCCATGACCACGCACTTCCAGATTGAAATTTCCGACGTCCTGCGCCGCTCATGCCCGCTGCTTCCTGAAACCGCCGGCCATCTTGGCGATATGCAAGTACGCAACAAAGGCACCGTCGGCGGAAGCCTTGCACACTCCGATCCTGCGGCTGACTGGCCCGCCGCCATCCTTGCGCTCGATGCAGAAATTATTGCTGCCAGCGCCAAGGGCGATCGCGTTATCAAAGCCACCGATTTCTTCGTTGAAATGCTGACCACCTCTCTCGAGCCGGGAGAAATTCTGCGCGAAATTCGCATTCCAGCCGCTAAGGGCAAAGCAGCACAGGCCTACGTGAAAGTTCGCCATCCCGCTTCCGGATTTGCAGTCGTCGGCGTCGCCGTCAATCTCTCCATCAATGGAGGCAAGTGCCAGTCAGCCGCGATCGGAATTACCGGCGTCTCGCCCAAAGCATATCGCGCATCGAAAGTTGAAAGCGCGCTGAAAGGCAATGCCCTGGACGCCAAGACTCTCAGCGCCGCCTGCGCTCACGCTGCGGATGGAGTTGATGTCAATTCCGATCTCTACGCTTCAGCTGAGTACCGCAAACAACTCGCAACGGTATATACGCGCCGCGCGATTGAAACCGCAACCGCCCGAGTGAAATAAAAGAGTTAACCACAAAGGTCACAAAGAAGCACAAAGTCACATCTGATTTGAACTCCTTCGTGGTACTTCGTGTCCTTTGTGGTTAAAGGTCTCCCATGAAGATTGAAGGCACCCAGAAAATCGGCGCACCGCGTGATCGCATCTTTGCCGCGCTGGTTGATCCCGCTATCCTGCAGAAGTGCATCCCCGGCTGTGAGCAGATGGAAAAAACCGGCGACAATCAATACAAAGCCAAACTCACCGCCGGAGTCGGCCCGGTAAAAGGCATCTTTACCGCCACCATTTCTCTTCAAGAGATCGTTGCCCCGGAGCACTACAAGCTTGTCGTGGAAGGCAAAGGCCAGCCGGGATTCGTAAAGGGTTCAGGCGAACTTAATCTGAGAGATGATGGCGGCGCAACCGAAATTCAATACACCGGCGACGTTAATGTCGGTGGCTTAATCGCCAGCGTGGGCCAGCGGATGATTCAAGCCACTGCCAACATGCTTACCGGGCGATTCTTTAAGGTCCTGGAAGCCGAAACCATCAGCAACAATCCTGCTTCGTCCACTGGAACCTAGGGCGGTTCAGCATTGGCAGAGTGCGAGGAATGCAGCATTGTTTCGTTTTCTCCGCGTCTCCGTGGTGAAAATTGTATTTTTCTGAACCTAGCCGCCAGTCTTCGCAGTTCCATTCTCCTCCAGCCTTGCGCGCCTGCGCACTTCCGGAACGCTCTGCTGCACCAGCAATTCTCCATCGCGGAAGACCGGCTTCAATCTGTCCTCCGGATCGTCAACTCCCCGGCGAGACCGTACCGTGCTCCATTTTCCGTCTTTCAAGTGCAGCGCCAGCCGTCCGCGCTTTGAAGCTTTGTCATGCCCTTCCACCGGATCCTTGAACACATCGCGGTCTTCTCCATTCACCGTCACGTTGGAAGATTTGAAAGCAAACTGCTGCGTGTCCCGATTGAGCTGTTGCAGCAGCGCGCCGCCCATGCCAAACGTAATGTTGTCCGCTGACCAGCCTGCGCGGTTCATCGCCGTAAGCGCGTCCTGGATCGTCCAGTAATTCACGCCATCGCCCTGAATCACTCGTATCTTCGGATTCAACACGCGATAGCCCTTCGCATTCGTCTCATAACCAAATTTCGCACCCAGAATGTCCAGCACCTTCAACACCACTTCGCGCGGCTTGCCTGAGTCCGGACGCACCACCAGCGTTCCCTGCCGGTGCTCCACTTGTTCGCGCAGCAGCGTGCCCCAGAGTTTTTCGCACGCTTCGTAGACGTTATAGGAATCGCTCACCACGGCCACCAGCCCCTGCGGAAATTGCGTCAGCATATTTTCATAAGCTTTGTCTTCGTTCTCGCGTCCCCAGGCTGTGATCGTGGAATGCTCCGCTGCCGGAATACTGAATCCCTCCATCTCTTGCGACTGATAAAACTCTTGCAGTACGCGGATTCCCGCCACTGTATCTGTGCCTTTAAAGTTGATCAGGTGCGCCGCCGCTCCAATGCCTGCCGTCTCCTCGCTGGAAACGCCACGATAGCCAAAGTCATGCAGTTTGAAATCGATCAGCGCAGGATCGCCTGAGCGATGCAGCGCTCCCAGAACCACTTTGCGGATCCCCTGTGAAAGCGTTGCCACTGTGATCGGATACCACACCTTCAGGAGCAGCGTCTCCAGATAATTCGTCAGCCAGTAGCATGCAGGATCAGTGTTCTCAATCGTCATCAGCACGTTCTGCACGTTCACTGAACTGCCTTCCGGCACGGCCTTGATCGCCACCGGCAACTTCCCGCCCAGATTGCGGACAATATGCATCCAGCCTTCAACGTTGAACATGCCCGGGCCAATGTGCCGATCGACAAACTCCCGCGCCTCCATCACATCTTCTTCCGTCACCACGGAGCCACAGAGATATTTCAGCAGGTAATATTGCAGGCCAAAGAATACCGTCTGGGAAAACATTCCGCCACGCGACTCCAGGTAGCTGTAAACATACTGCGTCCCCGGCGGATACTGCTTCCAGTGCGTGAACTTATAGCTGTCAGTTTGCAGGACAAGGTTTCTCGATTCAGTTTTGAGCATGAGTGTGCATGGTCTCATGCGAGGTGAGTTTGAGGCAATGCGGGAAACTCGCTACAACCAGCCCTTCATCCTTGCGATCCGCGCGGCCTCAACTCGATTGTGAGCGCCCAGCTTGCTCATCACCTCAGAAAGATAGTTGCGCACAGTGCCTTCGGAAAGGCGGAGGCTGGCGGCGATCTCCGCGCTGGTGGCGCCTTCGGCGGCCTGCCGCAGCACCTGTCGTTCGCGGTCGCTCAGCGGATCGGCTTCCGTCCACGCTTCCGTCGCCAGTTCAGGATCGATCACTCGAAGGCCTGAATGCACGCGGCGGATGGCATCAGCCAGCGCGGCTGCAGGTGAGTCTTTCAGCAGATAACCCGCGGCGCCGGCTTCCATGGCGCGCCGGAGATAGCCCGCTCGGGCAAATGTGGTAAGAATGATTACGCGCGCGGACGCGCCCTGGCGCTTTAACTCTGCGGCAACTTCCAGCCCTGTCATCTCCGGCATCTCTATATCGGTTAGCAGCAGGTCGGGTTTGTGCAGGAGCGTGAGCTTCAATGCTTCTCGTCCGTCATGGGCTTGCCCCACAACAGAAATGTCGTGCTCAATCTCCAGCAGAGCAGCCAGCGCTCCCAGCACCATGCCTTGATCTTCGGCAATGACCACGCGGATGCTCATAGGTTCTTCACCGGCAAGGTAATTACCAAGCGCGTTCCGGACGAAACTTCCCTCTGCAGCTTGCCGCCCAGCGATTCCACACGGTGGCGCATGCCGGTCAGCCCTATTCCTTCAGGAGACATATGCCCGCAGCCGTCATCTTTGATCTCAAGTTCGCACCCACCATCCACAGGGCGCAGACGCAGGCCGCAGTAGCTCGCCTTAGCGTGACGGATCACGTTAGTCACAGCCTCTCGCAACGCCAAAGCAAGAACACCTTCATGCGATGGCGGGATATCTGCAGTCGCAAAGTTGCATTCCACTTTCACGCCGGCCGCCTTCAATATGGCGGTTGCCTGCTCCGCTTCCGCTTGCAAGCTCAGAGAATGGTAACCCCGGACCGTGCTTCTTACCTGCGCTAATGCATCGCGAGAGATGCGTTCCACGTCCTTGATCTCCAGCACGGCCCGCGCCGGTTCTCGCTCTGCCAATTTGGATGCCAGCTCTGATTTCAGCACGATCACCGAAAGCGTGTGTCCCAGAACGTCGTGCAAATCTCGCGCAATGCGCTCCCTTTCGGCCACCTTGGCCAGATGCTCAACTTCTTCCTGAGCCATTAGTAATTTCTTGGTGTCTCG
>DATBVH010000185.1:0-3745 GCA_036515395.1 Candidatus Angelobacter sp. | reverse complement strand
CATTGCTGGATTCCCGGCCCAATCGCCGCGTGAATGTCTTCCGGACGCGAGCCAAACTCCAGCCGCATGATGCCAACGCCTTTTTCCACGATGCGCTTTACCGTCCCGCGCCATCCGGCATGAAACGCGCCCACAGCTTTTTTCTTTGTGTCGACCAGCAGGACAGGGAAGCAATCGGCCATAAGAACTGCCAGCGCTACGCCGCGCAGATCAGTCACCACGCCATCGCCAGCCAGCTTTTCCGGTTTGCGCGAGCGCACAACATGAATCAGGTCGGAATGAATCTGCCGCAGCGTGATCAGCGGCCACGGCGTGCTTTTTGTCGCGGCGCCCGCGGCCAGCAGCGCTGCCCGGCGATTGCGCTCTACGCTGGCTCGAAGATCGTCTTTGGTAAAGCCGACATTCAGCGTTCGTCCGCCATAACTGGTGGTCACGCCGCCGGGACGTGTGGTGAATCCGTGCACCAGCCACGGAATACTCTTTAAATCCGCCGACTGCAACAGACGCGGTTGGACCCGCTTAACCGATTTCTTTTTAGGAGCATTGCTCAAAATTGCCACAACCTATTTTAATTGGCTCACGGTTTATTGATTCTCGGCGTAAGCCTGCCGTGACTGTCCCGCATCGAAATGAATAACGCATGAGTACTCGTGACCACACGTACACCGTGACCAAATCCAGAGCGGAGCCGCTCCGCAAGCACCACGAAAAGAGCCATGATCTCTCTTTTGCCCTGCGGCGGCATCATTTCCTGCTCTGGTTCGCCGCAGCTTGCGTTGGCCTTGCCATCGGCCACCATCAGATGTTGCATTGGTTTGCCGTGGTTTGCATGGTGGCAATCATCACCTGGGTAATCATTGACCTGTTCGGCCCTGTCTTGCGCTACAAAATCAGCCACCCGCTAGACGGCGCGCTGGATTCCCCTGAGTTCGTGCGCCAACTGGAAGCGCTGGCCTCTTCCCGCGCCGTGGCGAACACTCTCATTGAGCCGCTGCCCAACGGCGTGAATTTTTATGAAGCTGAGATACAGGCCATTGCCCAGGCGCAAAAGAGCATCGATTGGGTGGCTTACATCTTCGCTAAAGGTGACATTGCGCAGCGCATGGTTACGGCGCTCACAGAGCGAGCGCGTGCCGGCGTGGAAGTAAACCTGGTGATCGATGCCGTCGGCAGTTTCTCCATGCCCAAGAAATTTTTTGCCGCGCTCACTCAAGCCGGAGGCCACGTGCGATGGTTCCATCCTGTGCGCTGGAACAACTGGCCCCGCGCCAACAACCGCACCCACCGCGAGCTGATTGTTATCGATGGGCAAGTTGGTTTCATTGGCGGCGCAGGTGTGGCCGACCACTGGTGGCACGGCATCAAGCACCAAGCTCCCTGGCGCGACACCATGTTCAAGGTCACCGGAGACGCGGTGCGGTTTCTGCAAAGCTCGTTCCTTGAGAACTGGCTGGAATCGTCGGGAGAAATTCTTGCCGGCGAAAAATATTTCGTGCCGCCGCAAAACACTGACGGCGCTGTTTCCATGGTGGTTGACAGCAGCCCGTCACAGGGTGGATCAACCCGCGCGCGTATTCTTTTTCAGACGCTGGTCGCCTCCGCCGAAAAGAGCCTGAAAATCACCACGCCTTATTTTCTGCCGGACCACGGAATGATCGGCGAGTTGGTTCGTGCCATTCAGGAGCGGAACGTCCGCGTGCAAATTCTGGTTCCCGGCAGGCACAGTGATCACGGCATGACGCGCAGCTCCAGCCGCGCTACCTATGGCGATCTCTTAAAAGCAGGCGCTGAGATTTATGAATATCAGCCCGCCATGATCCACGCCAAAATCATGATCATCGATGATCTCTGGTGCGTTGTGGGATCCACCAACATGGACCATCGCTCGTTCGGCTGGAATGACGAAGTGAACCTTGCCGTACTGGTTCCGGCGCTCGCGGCCAAACTCAACGCGAACTTCAAAGAAGACTTACAAAACTCACATCGTGAAACGCTGCAGGAATGGCAGGGCCGCTCATTGGGGGAGCGCGTCATGGAATGGCTGGGATGGTTGATTGCCCGCGAACAATAAGAATCAGGCCAAAGGTCGCATTCAAAATCGATGAGGTGCAAGCGCCCTGTTGTTCATATGGGCATCGAATCACGAAGTAGGGAGTACCTCATGACATTGAGCCAACCACGGCGTGCCTGTGAAAAAGAAGGGAACAAGAGCCCCTGATCCGTGTGCTACACTTCGCTCAATTTCCTTTGAGGTTTTGCCGGTGCTGCTGGAGCTACGCGTTGAAAATTACGCCGTGATTGACAGCCTGGCGGTGGAGTTTGCGCCGGGGCTGAACCTGCTTACAGGCGAGACTGGCGCGGGCAAGTCCATCCTGATTGACGCGCTGTCTTTATTGTTGGGCGACAAATCTTCGACCGACATGATTCGCCATGGCGCAGAAAAGGCCGTGGTAAGCGGCGTGTTTGAGGCCGATGAAAAGCGGCTACGTCGTCTGCTGGAAGAAAACGGGATTGAGCCGGAAGGAAACCAGGTAATCGTAAAGCGCGAGATTGCGGCTGGCGGCAAGGGACGCGTCTTTGTCAATAACCAGCCCGCAACGGTGGCTCTGCTAAGGGCTTTGGCGCCGGCGCTTGCGTCGATCCACGCGCAGAATGAAACAATTTTGGCTTTCGATGAAGGAGCGCGGCTGGGCCTGCTTGATACCTATGCGGCCCATGATTTAAGCGATCTCGCGGTAAAGCATGCTGCCTGGGCCGAGGTACGCGAGCGGCTTGCGCAGTTGGATCGCGATGAGCAAGACCGCCTGCGCATGGCCGATCTTTGGAGCTTCCAGAGAAAAGAAATTGAAGGCGCGAAGCTGCATCCTGGCGAAGACCAGAAGCTGGAGACTGAAAAGCGCGTTCTTGCCAATTCAGAAAAGCTTTTTGGCGCGGCCACGGCAGCTTATCAGGTGCTGTATGAAGATGATGCCTCGGCGCTGACACAGATCTCCGCGGCTCGGAAACAGCTGGAAGAGCTGTCGCGATTTGACGAAAAGTTTCTGGAGGCGCTGGCATCATTGGCGTCCGCCAAGGCGGCAATTGAGGACGTGAGCGCCACCGCCCGCGATTATGCCGATGGAATTGATGCATCGCCGGAACGTCTGGCTGAAGTTGAAGACCGGCTGGCGCTGCTGGACCGGCTGAAGCGCAAATACGGCAAGACCGTCGACGAAGTGATTGCCTATGGCGAAGATGTTGCGCGCAAACTGAATGATCTTGAGAATCGCGAAGACCTGGTGCGCGACCTGAAAAAACAGCTCACGGCAGCGGCGGCAACTTATCTGGCGGCGGCGCAGACGGTATCCAAGCGGCGTTACAGCGCGGCCCGCGAATTGCAGAAGCTGGTTGAGACGGAAATCAATCAACTGGCCATGAAAGCGCAGTTCAGGATTGAAGTTTCGGGCTCCGATGAACCAGCAAACTGGACCGCCGCAGGTTTTGACGGCGTGACCTACATGATTTCGCCGAACCCCGGTGAGCCGCTGAAACCTGTGGAGCAGATTGCTTCAGGCGGCGAGCTTTCGCGCGTGATGCTGGCGCTCAAGGCCACGATTGAAGTAGGCAAGAAGAGCAAAGGTGGAACACAACGCACACTCGTGTTTGATGAAATCGATACCGGCATTGGCGGGCGCGCGGCAGAGGCAGTGGGCAAAAAGCTGAAGTCGCTGGCGCGCGCTAACCAGGTGTTGTGCATTACTCACCT
>DATBVH010000184.1:0-11773 GCA_036515395.1 Candidatus Angelobacter sp. | reverse complement strand
AGGAATTTCAATTCCCGCGTTACGGAATGACTCGAGAATCGCCATGCTGATTTGGCTCTTTAATTCGAACCACACAGACTGGGCGGCCCAAAATCTGAGTTCGACATTCAGGGAGCTCTCACCGAATCCAAGAAACAACGTCTCCGGCCGCGGATAGGTGAGAACCCGCGGGTTCGACGTGGCAATTTCCATGAGGAGTTTCAGCGCCAGCGCAGGATCAGAGCCGTAGGAGACCCTGACCGGTATTTCGACGAGCCGCCGAGTCGAAGACAAAGTCCAATTGGTGACCTGGTCGGAAAGGAGGTTGCTGTTGGGTAGAATCACCTCCGCGCCCTGAGGAGTGAGAACTGTACTGGATCGAGCTCCAATCCGCCTTACTATGCCGGAAATTCCGCCAACCTCAACCGTATCTCCGATCCGAATTGGACGTTCAAACAAAATGATAAGCCCAGAAGCAAAGTTGTTCACGATGTTCTGCAAGCCGAATCCAACACCGAGACCCAGCGCTCCAGTGATCACAGTGAATTTGTTGAGCTCCAATCCTGTCTTCGCCAAACCAGCAAAGAACAACGTTCCCAGCAACACGTAGTATGTGAAGCGTGAGATCGCATAGGCCATGCCGCCCCGTAACGAGAGTTTAGGAAGCAGGATCTTTCCCAGGATGAAGCTTGCGATATTGGCAATGACATAGCCAAAGAACAGGAACAGGAACAAATTCAGCGTTCCGCCCAGCGTGACCTGGCTCTTTCCAAAACTGATGGGGTACTGCAGCAGGCTTTGCAGAGTGCTCACTACATTGCTGCGGACGGTGAAAAGGTACAGATCGACATCAAGCCACGCAAACCAGGCGAAAAAGACCAGGAGCCGCCATGCCCAACGTTCAATCACACCGGCCCGGACGTCGGGCAGGGACTGAAACCAGGCGCTGCCCACGGCGATAGTAACGCCAAGATGCAGGACGCGAATGATGGTATAGAGTAATGCGAATGTGAAGATCGAAAACAACGTTCCCACTCCAAGTACCTGCGCCAGAGATACAAAGCCAATGACGTTGGCAATGAGGGAAGCTGCCAGCAGACATAGTCCGATAGTGTTTGCGGCGAAAAGGAACTTGAGACGCCAGGCAGAACCCGATTTGATTTTAAGGTGGGAGGGACGGGTCAACCAGATGAAAGCGATGAGGGCAACTAACATGAGGAAAGCGAATAGTTCGCGCCCGAAGGCTGATCCAAATTGAAGGACCTGATGCGCCCACACGAGAACAAAACAAGCGCATAGCACATATACAACTTTCCTCATCGCCGCCGGAACGAGTCCCGGGAGTAATCGCAACACGGGAGCAACACAAAGAAGGCATATAACAAATGAGACCCCGGTGGGGGCCGAGGCAAGGATTCCAATGACTGGAAGTAACGCTACAAGCATCGCGACTGAAAAGGGACGGAGGAAAATCTGTACCCCGTCAATCATCGCGTCCCTTTTATCTTCTGATGCCCCGCAATTCCTCAGCCGGAAGGCTATCACCAGCGCGAATGCATAGATTGCAACCATGCCCAGGAGCAAAGGCTTCTGCATGCGCAGGAAGTCCCATGTCCCTGTGAACACGCGAGTGGCCGATAACTGAATTACCTTGCTGAAAGACTTCTCATGGCGCTCTTGCTGCTGCTCTTGCCATAGAGGCCGGCTGTCTCGTTCGAACAAACTGTCGCGCAGCCTTTCATGCGCCACGTCCAATTTCCGCAGCACCCCGGAGAGTTCACGGCCCTGTTCCGAAATATGATTTTGCAGGGTCAGAATCAGGTTGAGTCGATCCTGGGCCTCCGTGCGTAACTTGCGTATTGCATCGACCTCCTGCTGTACCCGTCCCGCTACCACTTCAAGTCCGGCTGCTTCACGCACCTGCTCTGATGTGGCCTCCCATCGTGCTTCCTCTTTATCAAGCCATTGCATCATTTCTTCGATATCTGCAGCACGGACCGTCAACAATTTGCGTTTACCGGCGTATTCTTCTTCCAATGCTTTCCAGTACCGCTCCTCCTGTTGAAGTTGCATTCTATTCGGAATTCCGGTGAGCAAATCTTCCAACTGACTTGCTCTGTGGCTTGTTTCGTCAGCATGTGCTTTCTCTTCAAGACCCTCAACTCTTCGATCCGGAGCAGGTATAAGATTTTTTGACCTCTTACGTAGTTCGCTCTCCAGTTCTTCCGACTGTTCTGCAATCTGAGGTAAGGGCACGGCCAGGATAGGGGTGGGTGACGGTGTGGGTGATACCGCCTGGCCTGCTGGAGAGGGTGTGACTTGCGGCGTCAGTATCCTATTTGCCGGGATCTGCGCGTTCAATGGCGCAAACACTAAACAGACGAGAATTCCAATCAAAACCCAGAAAAAGGTGGAGGAATATTTGCAGCACTTAACCGGATATTGGATGAAAGACATTGCGCATTTCCACGAAGGGGGCAGATCGAGAATTTCAACTACTGCTCCCATCCTCCTCCCAGTGCGTTATAAACCTGCACCAATGCCACTCGTTCGTTGAGCTGTGCCTGCGCCAGACCCAGCCGGGCAGAGAAATAACGCGTATCGCTATCCAGCACCTCGAGGTAACTTGCCGCGCCACCGCGATAGCGTACGTTCGAGAGAGCAGTTGCATCTTCGGCAGCTTTTGTCAGCAACTCCTGCTGTTCCCGGAATTCCTGGTCCTTCTTGTAAGCCACCAGAGCATCAGCAACTTCGCGGAAGGCCTGCTGTATCGTCTGTTGGTAAAACAGCACAGCTTCCTGTTCCTGCGATTCAGACAATCTCACGCCGGAACGGATTCTTCCGCCGGCAAAGAGGGGTTGTGCAAGCTGAGCGCCGGCGCTCCAGAACCCGGCAGACGTGGAGAAGAGGTTGGTCAGGGCCGAGCTTTGAAAACCACCCGATCCCGTGAGAACAATCTGGGGAAAATAAGCCGCTCTGGCCACGCCGATCCGTGCATTTGCCGCAACCAATGAGTGCTCAGCAGACTGGATGTCAGGCCGGCGCTCCAATATCTCCGAAGGAAGACCCGTAGGCACGGTAGCTGGAATCGCAGTTTCAACAAGAGTTCGGCCGCGAACAACCGGCCCGGGGTTCCTGCCGGTCAGGACACTTATAAAATTTTCCTGCTGTTCAATCCGGCGTTCCAAGTCGGGAATGGAAGCAGCGGCAAAGTACACCAATTCCTCTGACTGCCGCACGTCAATCAACGACGTTACGCCACCCTGAGCGCGGACCTTGACCAGACGTAAAGACTCCTGGCGCGCGGCCAGGGTTTGTTTCGAAATTTCCATCTCAAGATCGAGCTCGCGCAGCTGGAAATATGCGGTGGCGACGTTGCTGATTAAGCTCGTTATGACCGCGCGCTGTCCCCACTCAGTGGCCAGCAGATTTGCCCGCGAGGCTTCCGTGGCGCGCCGGAATTTGCCCCAGAAATCGAGTTCCCACGCCAAGGAAAGGCCGGCCGAAATGGCGCCGGTATTTGTCGAGGGGAAGGTGACTGTCTGCGGGATACGCTGGTTCAGGCCTGCCGCGCTGGCGGAAACGGTGGGATACTGGTCGGCGCGGGTGATCCCCAGCAATGCCTCAGCCTGCAGTACACGAGTGGCCGCAATTCGCACATCATAATTCCCGGCCAGCGCCGCGCGGATCAGTTCCTGTAATTGCGGATCCTGGAAAACCGTCCACCACTTTTCATTTCCCAAGGATGGGCCATTCTGGCTACCGGGCAATTGGTCAATAGCACGATACACCGAGGGAGTATCAACCTTTGGGCGCTTATAGTTCGGGCCTACAGTACAGCCTGCCAGGAAGATCGTCGCGACGATGATGAACCTTATGGAAAAATAACCAGGCTTCATATTCCCTCATGCAGCAGCTGCTGGTGGTTTTAACAACTGTGGCTCCGGCTCTTTCTTCTTACTTTTACTACCTCGATGTGCCAGACGTTCAACGAGATCAAAGCTGACCGGGATCAGAAAAATAGCTATCAGCGAAGCGGCCAGCATGCCCCCGATGACAGCACTGCCCAGCACACGACGCGACACGGCTCCCGCCCCGGTTGCCGCCCACAATGGAACACAACCGAGAATGAAAGCGAACGCAGTCATCAGGATTGGCCGCAGACGCAGTTTGGCAGCTATCAGGGCCGCATCTTCGGGTGATTTGCCTTTGTCAAACTCCATTTTTGCGAACTCAACAATCAAAATCGCATTTTTAGCGGCCATGCCAATCAGCATTACCAACCCAATTTGCGCGTACACGTTATTTTCTAGTCCGCGCATCCACAGAAACCACAGGGCGCCGAACACCGCAACTGGCGTTCCCAGCAGCACGCTGAAGGGTAATGACCAGCTCTCATATTGGGCGGCGAGAATCAGGAATACGAACAGTAACGACATTGCAAAGATGACGCTCGACGAGACCCCCTCACTTGCCTTTTTCTCCTGGAAGGACATGCCGAGGTAGTCGTAGCCCATCTCAGATGGCATGGTCTGCGCATACACTTCTTCCAGCGCTTTCACAGCCTGGCCTGAACTGTAACCGGGCGCGGCACTGCCATTGATTTGCGCGCAGCGATAGAGGTTATAGCGCATGGTGAACTCGGGACCGGTGGTGGATTTGATTCGTGTAAGAGCACTCATCGGGACTGGCTGCCCCGCATCATTGGTCACATAAAACTGGCCAACATTTTCAGCGCGGGTGCGGTAGTCTCCCTCTGCTTGCACATATACCTGCCATTGCCTGCCGAAGCGGTTGAAATAATTCACGAGCACGCCACCCATGAACATCTGCATGGTCTTGTAAACATCAGAGATTGGTACTCCCTGCGCGATCACCCGGGGGCGGTCAACGTCGACAAAAACCTGCGGTATGACCGGGAGAGCCGTGGTGGTAACGCCAGCCAGTTCAGGACGCTTTCGTGCGGCTGCCAGAAACTGACTAAGATTCTTGTTCAGAAATTCTGGATCTTTCCCAGACCGATCTTCCAGCAGGAAGCTGAAACCTCCTGAAGCGCCGACACCCGGAATAGCAGGAGGTGGAAAAGAGAACGCAATACCTTCCGTCACCTTGCCGAGCGCCGGCCCCAGATGTGCTTTGATCGCCTCATATTGTTCCTCCGGCGCTTTGCGCTCTTTCCATTCCTTCAATGTAATGAAGTAAAAAGAGCTGTAGGTAGCCTGCACACCGCTAAGCATGCTGTACCCGATCACCGAGGTTACACCTTCGACACCAGGCGTCTTCTTCACAATGTCTTCGATCTTGCTCGAAACGGCGTCATTGCGTTGAAGTGATGCGGCATTGGGCAGTTGCAGGCCTGCATACACATACCCCTGGTCCTCATCAGGCAGAAAGCTTTTGGGCAGGCGGGAGCCGAACCACAAGGCCAAGGCAGTCAAGGCCACGAGAGAAAGCATGCTTAACGCGACTTTGCGAATTAACAACCCGCAGACGCTTACGTATCCGTCCGTCGCTCTTCCAAACACGCGATTGAACCAGCGGAAAAATTTGGCCAACGGACCGCGGCCTTGTTTCTTGGGACGCAACATTAGAGCCGAGAGCGCCGGGCTCAATGACAGCGCATTGAAAGCCGAGAACAATACAGAAATGGCGATTGTAATGGCGAACTGCTGATATAGCCGTCCTGTAATCCCGGGGATGAAGGCCGTGGGCACGAACACTGCAGCAAGGATCAAGGCTATCGCAATCACTGGTCCGGAGACCTCTTCCATGGCTTTGACAGAAGCGTCCCTGGGAGAAAGCCCGTGTTCAATGTGATGTTCCACGGCTTCCACCACTACGATGGCATCATCCACAACCAGGCCAATCGCCAGCACGAGCCCAAATAATGAAAGTGTATTGATAGAGAAACCAAGGGCCGGGAAGACTACAAACGTTCCCACCAGGGAGACAGGCACCGCAAGCAGAGGAATCAGCGTTGCCCGCCATCCCTGGAGGAAAATGTAAACCACTAGAATTACAAGCACGATCGCTTCTAACAGGGTTTTTTGAATTTCATGCAAGCCTTCCGTAACTGCGAGCGTGGTATCCAACGCAACGGCATAATCAAGATCCTGGGGAAAGCGGCTCTTTTGCTCCGCCATTAACTTGCGTACGCCGGCAGCCGCTTGCACGGCATTGGTTCCGGGCAACTGATAAATTGCCAGCACCGCAGCAGGTCTTCCGTTATATCTTCCGATGATGTTGTATGTCTGGGCCCCCAGTTCGATGCGGGCCACATCTTTCATATAAAGCATCGACCCATTAGGGTTCGCCCGTATGACGATGTTCCCGAACTCCTCAGGAGAAGGCAGTCGCCCATTGGCCCGCACGGCATAGGTAAAATCTTGTCCCTTGGGCACAGGTTCGCCGCCAATCTGGCCGGCAGGGTTCACGGTATTTTGTGACTGAATGGCTTTGATGATCTCAGGAACGGTCACTCCCAGTTTGGCCAGACGATCGGGCCTTACCCAGCAGCGCATTGCATATTGTCCTGCACCGAATACCGTCACGCTGGCAATACCGGGAACTCGCGTCAGCTGATCATTGAGATTTATATAAGCATAGTTGGCAAGAAAAACGCTGTCGTAAGTTCCCTTGGGTGAAACCAGATTTACCAGCATCAACGGCGCTGCTGTAGATTTCTGCACAGTCACACCGGCATTGATGACGTCGGTGGGCAACTGGGAGTTTGCCTGGTTGGTCCTCATCTGCGAGAGGATCTGGTCAGTGCTGGGATCTGTTTTGATATCGAAATTCACCGTCAAAGTCATTGCGCCGTTATTGGCGTTGGTGGAATACATGTAGTTCATGTTGTCCACGCCGCTCATTTGCTGTTCGATTGGAGTCGCCACCGATTGCTCAATAGTTTCCGCGTCTGCTCCCGGATAAGTGGCCTTCACCTGAATTTCCGGAGGCGCAATATTAGGGAACTGCGCGGTAGGCAGGCGCAACATGGAGATAACTCCAATAATCACCATAAGGATGGCGATGACCATGGCCACAATAGGACGGCGAATGAAAAAATTTGCCATTATTTATCCTGCCCGGAGGATTGATAAGGTTTAGGAGCGACCGAAGCACCTTCTTTTACTTTCTGGAAACCTTCAACAATCACCCGGTCTGCCGGCTCTACTCCGCTTTGAATGATCCACATATTGCCGACACGCTCTCCGACTTTCACCGGACGAAGGCTCGCCTTGTTTTCTGGCGTTACTACTGCCACCTGATAGGAACCCTGTGTCTCTGTAACAGCCCGCTGCGGCACCAGCAACGCATCTTTTGCTACGGACGTTGGCAATCGCACTCGGGCGAACTGTCCTGGTCGAAGCACTCCGGAAGGATTTTCGAATACGGCGGCAACGCGGATCGTTCCGGTTTTTGCATCTACCTGGCGATCCGCCAGAACAATCGACCCTTTCTTCGAGTACACGCTTCCATCGGCCAGAATTAATTCCAGGTTTTTCTTTGTGTCGGCGGCACGCTTGCCCGTGACAACTTCACCAATTCTGGCGGCAACGCGAAGGTATTCCTGCTCGCTGACGGAAAAGTAAACTTTGATAGGCTGGACCTGAGACACGGTCGTGAGCACAGCGGTAGGACCAACCAAATCGCCAATCTGTCCTTTTGCCAGGCCGGCAATTCCGTCCACAAGCGATCGCACTTTCGTAAACTCAACATTTAGCCTGGCCTGTTCAACTTGTGCTTTACTCCCAGTGACAACAGCTGCGGCAGCCGCATTCGCCTGAATGTCATTATCGAGTTGCGCCTGGGGTATGGCGCTCTGTTTTGCCAGCGGCGTGTCGCGCTGCACATCAAGCTCTGTTTTACCGCGCTGCGCCTCGGCCTGTGCCTGCTGTCCCTTCGCTTGTTCCAAGGCAGCCTGAAACGGACGGGGATCGATTTCAAACATTACCTCACCCTTCCGAACCAGCATGCCCTCGCGATAATTCTGTTTCAACAGGTACCCGGTCACCTGAGGACGTATGTCGGCGTTGACGTAACCATCCAGAGTTGCGACCCATTCCCCGTAGATTGGCACATCTTTCTGTTGTACAGGGACAACCTGGACTTCAGGCGGAGGCGGAGGCGCAGCCTCGGTTTTAGTCGCACAACCGGAGAGCGGCAGCAGCGCAGCAACAACTACACCAATGCTTATATAAAGGTGGTACCTGAGAGTTTGTACAGATAAAGTTGCAAGCATTCATCCCCCCTTAGAGGCCATTTCTGCCACTTGCTTTTATTCAGCGAAACCCGGCGCTACTCTTCTGAGCGCCTACGCGATTCTTAGACGATTAGGGTGGGAACAGAACTGGTAAAACTACCGGGTTCTCTGGACAACTGCACGAATCCAAAGTTAAGCATGATTGATTGCGGATCTCTGTCCCGCTCAGGCATTCTCAGTCTGCGGCTTTGCTCATGGGCCAGCTTCAGATGAGAGCCGTCCCCATGCGCCCCCTTTATATATGCAAGCGCCGCTCTGGAATGGCTGGATCGGAACAACTCCTCCGTCCGTCCCCGGTTTATCCATAGCGTTACTCCCGGGTCTGCGTACCACTTCCTTCGATCCAAGCCAGAAACAGCTTGTAGCCAACCGACAAGACAATCGCGCCGACAAATAAGCCAATGATGCCAATGGCGACGAATCCACCGATCACGCCAAGGAAGACCACTATGACGGGAACGGCAGAGCCCCTCCCCAGAAGTAGGGGCTTCAACACGTTATCCATCAACCCCACGATCAGGCACCAGATCAGGAAGATCAGAGCCTTCGTCTTTGTCGCGATGGCGAATACGTAGACGATGGCTGGAAAAAGTACCAACACCCCGACTTGAAGAATGGCAGCGAAGAGAAAGATGACCGACCACACGCTTGTACCAGGAAGTCTTATGACGAGGAAACCTGCAGCAGCGAAAGCCGTTTGGATCAGGGCGACGCCCAGGATGCCGAAGGTGACGCTGCGAATCGTGGCTCCGACAAGCTCCTGATACTCCGGACCTCGCTCACCGAACAGACGAATGGCCAGAGAACGGGTGACATCGGCGGCGGCTTGAGCATTTGCCAGAAGAACTCCGGAGACCAGGATCGATAGAAAGAACTGCAGGAGCGTAGAGCCAAGCCCCGCTGAAGCCAAGAGGACGGCGGGAAGGGCGGACTTGATTTGAGGAGCAAACTTCACCAACGTTCCGGTGAGGTTCGTAGAGGCCGCGCTCCACGCACGGCTCAGGGGAACGCCAATGACGGGCCAGTGCTCGACGCTGGCAGGAGGCGATGGCATGACTAATGTTCCGTCCCGCAGACCCGCCACCACCGGCCTTAACCCTTCGACAAGTTGTTGGCCGAGCAATATGAGTGGAACGATCATGACAGCCAGGAGCAGTAGGGTCCAAAGCACGGCAGCCAATGCTCTGCGTCCTTTTAGCAGATGCTGTAGCTTCAGGAATGCCGGATAAGAAGCAATGGCGATGATGATGCCCCATACGATTAGGGGTATGAAAGGGCGCAGGATCAGCAGACAGCCGATCACCAGCAAAGCGGCCAAGCCGATCTGTATAGATATCTCGAGGGCGTCGTTCACCTCAATCTTCCGAGTTGTCATACTCCACCTCCAGCGGAGAACCGAGGCGCAGCAAAAGCTGATAGTGCCGAGCATGCTTCATCAGTCTCCGCCGGTCACCAGCCATTGCAGCCGACTTGTGAGCGACCAGTTCTTGGTTCACTTGGGCAATGCTAGTCGTCGTCCACACGCTACCCAGGTTGGACACCAGCAGGAGAAACCCGGGGAAAGACGGAAAGTCCCTTTGTTCCCTGGTTGTTATTGTGCTGCTTCTTGCCAGCGTGGCTATGTTTGTTGATGTGATTCACCGGATCGGAAGGCTACAAATTAATCGGATGCTGATCTTTACGGGCGATCAAGGGACGGCGAGTGATTGAAAAGTTATACGGCCCACTTGGCCCTTCGGCAAATAAGATTCCACACGACGATTTTTTCACACACGGGTTCCGGAGCAGACACTACTTCATCATGGGCAGCCTCGATCATTGAATCGGTTCCGAATCAGCAGATATGCAGCCGGCTAGAGAACCTCACCGGCGGAGCATCGAAGGAAAGTGCAGGCGTGTCCTGAAGTCCTGGAAGTCTGTTACCGTTCCATGATCCCCGCCAGACGCCACGGCGTGGAATGGTAGCTTTCAAACTCAATCTGTTGGTTCTTTTTGTTGACCTTGAACCGGCCGCCTAGAATCATGTTGCCGGTGCTCTTGTCCTTATCATTGTTCAGATGAATTTCCATCAGCGTAAGATCGTAGTCTTTGCTGCGGAAAGAACTTGCGGCTTCCGCGAAGTTGATGGGACGATCTGTCATCAACCGAATGGTGCGGCCGGTTTTAGTGGGAATGTTTCTTATGTAAGCGATCTGGTAGCCCACGCTTCCGGTAGCTGCTACACGGCCCTTACCCTTCATCTTGGTCAGAACTTTCACCATCGCATCATGACCGCCGCTCTTGAAGGCATCGATCAAGGCTTTCTGTTCCGCTGGGGTGGAGTAGTCTTCAATCCGAATGGTAATGCCAAAGTTATGGCTCGCCATTGTCCCTGTTCCAAAGGCCTGGGCTTGGATGGTTTCCCGCTTTTCATCGTAGCTGTAGCTGCTGGACGCCAGCATTATTGCAGCTAGCATACTCAAGCTCACCAAATATTTTTTGAAGTAAAACATAACTCCTCCTTTATCGTCACAAGGACGCAGCGGTCTATAGCCGCCGCGTCCTTTTCACCTCTGTTTACCCTGGATCAGAGGATGAAGCCGGGCTTGCTCATCGCCTGGTTAACGTCTGCGCACTTGTTTCCTGCGCGTTTCTGGATGCTTCAAAGGCATCGCGGTAGCCGCGCGCAACCGACCGGACACCACGCCCGATATCGTCATACACTTCGTCAGCCAGATTGGCGAGGGACACACGTAACGACCAGTCTGGTGCGCTAAACCCGCCGCCATTCAGCAGGACAATCCCGTAATTCTCAGCCAGGCGAAAAGCGAGATCGAGCGGGTGAACATGCTTTTTGAGATACTCGACAGCCTCGTCGCCGATGTTCTTGCGCGCCCAGAACTCAAAGTCAATCAAACCGTAGTACGCGTCATAGAGCGGATTCGGCGAAACCTCAATGCCCAACCCTTCAATCATGGCCAGAGCGCGCCGGTGCAGGATCTCCATACATGCCTTCTGATAAAGTTTTGCTTCATCCATCAGCTCGGACAGGGAGAATAGGCTCATCATGACTTGCTGGGGCAGTGAGAGCCCGGCCGTATGATTCAGAGCTACGTCCCGGCTATCAGCCACTATGCGGTCTATGAACTTGATCTTGCGCGGCTCAAGAGTCAATGCGCCATAGCGCTTATCCAGTGCCTTCAGATCGGAATCTGGGAGCTTCGCGATCATCTTATCGAAGAGGTTGTCTTCGTGGACGGCAATTACGCCGAGCCTCCATCCCGTTGCGCCCATATACTTCGAATAGGAATACACTCCAATAGTGTTTTGCGGCAGTTCGCCCATCAGCGATCGGAAGTCATGGACGAATGTTCCGTATACGTCATCGGTCAGGATCATGAGATCAGGGCGTTTGGTCTTTACCAGTTTCGCAAGCTTGGCAATCACCTCATGGCTTAGCGCGGCACCCGTAGGATTGCCGGGATTGACAACGAAAAATGCCTTGATCTTGGGGTCTTCCAGCTTCTTGAGTTCGGCGTCAGTGAACTGGAA
>DATBVH010000183.1:0-3160 GCA_036515395.1 Candidatus Angelobacter sp. | reverse complement strand
GGACAGGGCGCGGTCTTCTTTAAGTCCGACGAAGCGCACATGCGCGTGCTCGCTTTTGATCCCAAGGGCAACCTGATTGCCGGGTCTGACGGCAGCGGCTTGGTATATCGCATCACTCCTGCTGGCGAAGGCTTTGTACTTTACAGTGCTGCAAAGAAAGAAATCACCGCTCTGGCCGTCGATCCCGCAGGCAATATTTATGCTGCCGGAACGGGTGAGAAGCGTTCAGGCGGACAACAAGCATCGAGTGCCCCCGCGGCTCCGGCTCCCGCCCAAGGCGTCCCGCCACCCGCAGCGCCATTCAGTGGGAATGTGAGTCTCTCTGGATCAGACGTTTACAGCATCGCGCCGGACGGTTCTCCGAAAAGAATCTGGTCGTCCCATGACGACATCGTCTATGCGCTGGCATTCGATTCAGCCGGAAGGTTGATTGCAGGCACCGGAAACAAGGGCCGTGTCTACGCGATTGAAAAGAACGGAGACTATACCGACCTGCTGCGTGCCACCGCCAACCAGGTAAGCGCCTTTAGCAAAGCGCCAAACGGCGGGCTTTATTGTTCCACCAGCAATCTGGGCAAAATCTTTGTGATCAGCAACGGCACAGAACCCGAAGGCACGTTTGAAAGCGACGTAAAGGATGCGCAGATATTCTCCCGCTGGGGTCGAGCTGAGGTGCGAGGCCGCGGCAACTTTGAATTGTTTGCGCGTAGCGGCAACGTCGATAATCCTGATCGCAACTGGAGCCCGTGGGCGCGTATTGACTTGGCCAAGGATGCTCGGACCGATGTCCCTGCAGCCAGATTTATCCAGTGGCGTGCGGTGCTGAAGCCGGCAAACCCGCCAACGCAAATCGATGAAGTGGCAATCAATTATCTTTCTAAAAACGTTGCACCAGTGGTGGACGAGGTAGTGGTCCAGCTGGGCGCGCGCTTTCAACCGCAGCCCAAAATCACCGGCCCAGAAACGATTGCGGTCAACCTGGGACCTCCGCAGCAGCAGTTTGGCAACGGTCATATGGAAAATCCGCCGACGGCCAACAAGGATCGTGGTTCCATTGCCGTCCGCTGGGCCGCGCACGACGAGAACGATGACAATCTGGTTTACTCGGTTTACTACCGTGGCGACAATGAGCGCGAATGGAAGCTGCTGAAATCCGATCTAACGGACAAGTTTTATTCCTTTGAATCCGGCCTGCTGCCCGATGGCGGTTACACCGTAAAGGTCATCGCCAGCGATGCGCCATCACACAGCCCGGAAGATGCGCTTTCCGACGAGAAAGCGAGCCAGCGGTTTGAAGTGGATAACACGGCCCCACGCATAGAAAATTTGGCAGCTCGCGTTGAAGGCCAGGACTTGCACATCACTTTCCACGCCGCCGATGATGGCTCTCCGGTTAAGCGCGCTGAGTATTCCATTGACGCAGGCGACTGGCAGTATGTTGAGCCCGTAGGCGCGCTCTCAGACGCAAAGAGCGAGAACTACGATTTCGCAGTAGTGCTCAGCAACGCTCCTCCTGCGCCGGAAGAGCCTGTCAACCCGAAGCCGAAGAAAGGCAAGCCCGCGCCGGTTGCAGCGCCTGCCCCGGCGGCAGAGCATGTGGTAGTGGTGCGGGTTTATGACCGCGCGGAGAATGTGGCGACTGCGAAGTATGTGACAAAGTGACTTTTCTAAATCCCGAGCGTAGCGAGGGAGCCCTATCGCTACGATGATCTTGAGGAGCACGAAAATTAGGCAATAGATTTTCAAGCCCGGATCGATGCTCCGGGAGTGCATTGTCATGATAGGGGTCCCTCGCTACGCTCGGGATTTTAGAAAACCACGTGGGCTTGTGCATCCAAACAAGCGACCGCAATCCGTTGATCGCACAGCTATCGTAAAACGACATTTTTCTCTCTGACCTGTGAAAACACTGCTCAAAATTAACTTAGAAAAGCCAACCTGCTGCTCACTTCCGCTTTCTTATCCAGCAGCAACCTACCTTTTCCCCTGGTCGGAGATGTACTGATGAATAAATTCCTTTCTGCCTGGAGTGCGCTCGTTCTGTGCCTGCTGATGGCCGCATTCCTTATTGGCTGCGGAGGCGTGAGCGCGAACACCCCACCGCCAACACCGACTCCAACTCCCAATCCTTCGCCATCGCCCAACCCAAGTCCTAGCCCGACCCCGGCGGCGGCGCACGGAACATTCGTTTACTTCAATACCTCTGCTTCGAACACCACCGGTTACCGTTTGAATCCGGACGGCACTCTGGCTCCGCTGCCCGGCTCGCCATTCTCCATCAATGGCGGACTGGCCGCTGCCGGAGATTTCCTGGCCGTCTCCTCAACCGGTACAGTTTCCACTTATCTGGTGGATCCCGCTTCAGGCGCTCTGGCCAAAGCGGGAAGCGAAACTTTTAGCGGATCCGGTCCTATTGCCGCTGACGCTAACGACGTCTACGTGGCCGGCAGCATCCCGGCCAGCAATGTCACGGGTATTTATGGTTTTGCGATTGCTGCAAATGGCGCGCTTACGCCCTTACCAAGCTCTCCTTATACCTTCACCAGCGCGTGCGATCTGTGCGACGTGCCATTTGCCCTGGCGTTAAACAACAATGTGCTCGTTCAGGGTGGTACAGGCTTTCATGGTGTGGGCGATTTCACTACCTATGCTCGGGGCGCAGGCGGTGTTTTGGGCAAAGCGCAGATCCTCGGCACAGATGCTGAGGAGCGAGTCGCTATCCAGCATCCGACTGGGAACTTCTCCTACGCATTAAATACTGACGATTCCAGCCTGAATGAGTTCACGATTGGGACGGGCGGAACTGCAACACCCGGCACTCAACTATTCACTGGCACGGGACAGGACATGGTTGTTGATCCCACGAATAAATTCCTGCTGGTAGTGGATAATATAGGGGTGGTACACGTGTTTGCCATTGCTTCTGCCAATGGGAGCGTGAGCCAGATCGGCACATCGGAAGCTGCGGGTAATGGCGCGACCGGGATTGCCATTGACCCTAGTGGACACTTTGTCATCGTAACGCAATCTGCCACTGGCACAAATCTGCCCAGCACCGCGAACCAGCTCACCGTCTTTACGTTCGATCAGGCCAGCGGAGCGATGAAGAAGCTGCAATCGTATCCGCAGCCCAACACGCCCGGCGCTGTAATTGTTATTG
>DATBVH010000182.1:0-3577 GCA_036515395.1 Candidatus Angelobacter sp. | reverse complement strand
TCCTGACCAGCATCGACCGCCATCACATGCGGCGTGTACATGCACCCTTTTTGATCGAACACTGGGGTCGTGGATTGCTTCTGTGCTGCGTCTGCCGCACTGAGACCTTGCGAGACGTAGAGAACAACGTTCTGCAGCCCTTGATCTTTGCCGACGACCACGGTTTCCATTTTTGCAGGATCGCTTGCATGCGCTTTCGAGCAATAAGGATCTTTCGACATATCAATCCCCCTCATGTGAGGAGGGTTGCCGCTTAGCTTCACAGTCCCGGTGATTGAGCCTTCTGCTGCGGCATTAACTTTCTTGTTCAGACTTAACGTCCACAAGCCTGCGAGAGCTGCTACCGATAATATTGCCGCCAGTATGGAATAACGTTTATCCGTCATGACTTTCTCCTATCTCTAAGAACTCGCCAGTTTCTATTTTTTATTGCTGAGCGACCGGTTTCAAATTCAGCTGCTTAGCAATCTGCTTTTCTTTGGCGTTGTATTCGTTGCGAGGCTGCAGGGTGCGCAGATAAAACACCAAGTCCCAAGCCTCGTCGGGCTTGATGTTATCTGAAAAGGAAGGCATCGGTGTTCCGTCCAGCCCCGTCATGAAGATGCGGTAAAGGTCGCGATCCGAGCTTCCGCAGATCGGCTTCGAGCCTTCTGTAAAGTTGTAGGGTGAAATCGGACGACCCAGATCATCGGTGAGAGTAGAGGCTGATGGCCCATTCGCCTGGCCTTGAACACCATGGCACTTCCAGCACTGAACCTTTTCGAAGACTTCCCGTCCGGCTTGGACGCGCTCAGCGGTTACTGGAGGCTCCGGCGGAATTTGAATCGGGGTACCGGCTTTTTCATTCTGCCAGCGCGGAGAGTAGTGCTTGATCCACGCAACCAAGTTCGCCCTTTGCTGCCCGCTCAAAGGATTCCACGAAGGCATATTCGATCGATCCAATCCACGCCCTATGGTGTCATACAAATCTTCATCTGTTGGTAGGGTCCCGGTTGGAGTAGATCGGCACTTAAAAGTGGCGAGTTGGAAATCTCGCGGCTTGGGTGTAAGCCATTGAGCATTCTCGCCGTTCCCATCTCCCAACTCCCCGTGGCAACCCACGCAAAAGCGGCGGTAATCCGATGCTGCCGCTTTAGCATCTCCGCTGTATTTGCCCACATGACTAGTTGCCGCCGGCGAATTTAACCATTCATGCTCTTGTACAGTCGTGACTTGCGCGGAGGAGATGCTGGCGAACACCAGCACTGCCATTGCGCACGCGGCGAATTTTAATTTTTGTGTACGCATATGCTCCTCCTTAGAAATCGAAGTCAAAGCCGGCCATCACGCTGTTGTTGGTCAAGTCGGATCCGTCAGGCGCCAAACCTTTGCCCCGGATCCATGAATACTCGTTGTGCCAGGCAAATCCTGCGCGACTGTTCATAACTGGATAGTAACGGTAGCCGAACACGTAATTATCAATGTTGCCGAGGTTCGACGGGGCAAGAGGGTCGGCCTGCTGCGACATCCGGATCCATTCCGATCGCTGAAAAAGCACCAATTGCGGACTATGCACCCAATGGGTTTCTACGAACGCCCCGTTCCATGTGGGACTGCGGAATCCAGTCAGAACTCCCGGTGGATTGTTGTTTAACCCGGCGACACCATCGATCACATCACCATATCCTGCACCGAACCACTTGCTATCCGATCCGTGCTGGGTAACAACCTGAAAATCCAGTTTGCCGAAATAGAACAGACCTATGAAACCTTCGCGGCTGAATCCTTTGTTGCCAACCCCGGAACTCGCAATCGGAACTGGCGACCCACTGCTCGAGTCTGTCAGGAAACTTGTAGGTGCCTGTCCAGTCATGACGTAAAATCCCACGCGATCGGTTCCCAGCCTGCCAACCTCGAAGGCATGGCTGCCGGTAATGAAAGCACTATAGGAATTGCTGCCGTATGGCACATCAGGATTGCCATCTGTAGAACTCAGAAGGGCGACCGACAGGCGCGTTCGGTCATTAGCCGAGTGGCCCAGCCATTCCAGGCCAACCTGATTGTCTCCAAGTTGCCCGAAAATATTCCCATCGCCCACAGGAATGAAATGGTAAATCTGATATCCGCCACCGCTTGCTGAGAGCGTGAGACCTCTTTTTTCTGAAACCAGGTTGTCGAGTTCAAATTTGCCTAACTTGAAGTTCAACCACGGGCTGTTAAACAGATTGTCAAGTCTGGCGTTCACCGCTTCAATGTGGAATGCGCCGAGTTCATCTGAAGCCGGAATGATCTGGAACGAGATATTCTTCTCAATCGTTCCTGCACTCAGAATGTCGAGGCCGCCGTAATCGAATCCTGAGAACGTAAGCCGGCGCAGGGCCGAGCCTCCGGAAGGAGTGTCATAGGTGATCTTGCTTGTACTTTCGCGATGCCATGACGGCGTCATGCGGAAGGTCACGGGCCAATAGGAAGGATTTTGCCAGATTGGTGAGTCCCGATCATTCATCAGCTGATAGCCGTTGTCTTTGAACTTTTGTCCAAAGTAATTCAGCATCGGCCAAGCTTCGTGACAAGCCGAACATCGCAAACCATATTTTCTGGCGAATGCAGGAAGGGCGTGAGCACTACTCGATAATGCGAGGACAAAAGTTGCGGACAGGAGCAGGCCCGTAACCATCCTTCGGGAAGAAGCCATTACGATCCTCCTTCGATGAGGACATCCATCCACAGCAGACTTCTATTGCTACCCAGAATGAGCGACAGTGCAGAGCTCGATACGCGTGTGTTGTAGCACTCGTGTGGTTAAGTTGTCAATAATTTGTAAAATAATTATCAAAACTTTGTCATAAACTATTTTGCGATTTGGTCAGAGCAAACGGTTTTGCTCCGTACTCGAGTTGACTTCGCGATACAGACCTTATATGAGACTTAGTAAAGCTGTGTCTCAACCAATACCGTCCACACCAAATTTGTCATTCCTGCTGCTCAGTTGCAATACTCTACTGCGGCTATGTGTGTTTCTAATCTTGGTTATAGCCCTGTGCGCCTGGCCACTGAATGCCAAATCAAAGCAGGCGGAAGATTATGGTGGTGGTCTGAGCGTGAGCGTCCCGGTGAGCGAGGCGGAGTTGTTACAGGCGCTTCAGGACGTGGTGGCCGACGGTATCATCCAGGGCAGCAGGGAATACAACAAAGACGAATACATATCTGGGGCGGAGACTGTCTCCGAGACCCGCGCGTTTCCTAAGTGGACTGGACCGGGCCAGGTCTTTTACAAAATCAAAAAAGGCGCGCTTGACCCGCGGAACTTCAAAGACGGTGGTGACTCCGGTGTTCTAGCGGTCCGCTATATCGTCCAGAGTGCGGACGCAAAGCGGACTCTGCTCAAGATTGAGGCTATCTTCGTGGATGACAATCACCACGGCCAACATCCGTCTAATGGTTCAGTCGAAGCTGCGGAATACAAAGATATCCAGGACCACCTTGCTGCCATGCAGCTGAAGAAAACCGAAGCGACCCAAGAAGAACAGCGTCACCAACAGCAATTGGCAGCGCAAGATCTGGAGCAAAAACGTAAACAACAGCAAATAGAAAAAGT
>DATBVH010000181.1:0-4980 GCA_036515395.1 Candidatus Angelobacter sp. | reverse complement strand
TCCCGAAGCAGCGGCAGTTCAATATGGCTGTATAGGTCGTTGGTGTCTTCGTTGCGGCTATGGCCCATCAGTTCCTTACGCACATCCTTGATCACTCCGGCCTCAATTAGGCGAGAGTTGAAAGTTGCGCGCAGGTCCTTGAAGCGAAATGGGCGAATCTGGGCTCGCCGGACTGCCGCTTTCCACGCAGTCTTAATCCGGTGAACAGGCTTACCTTCATAGGTGAAGATCAGCCCTTCAGGTTGGCGATTTTCCGAGAGCATCAGGTAGATGCGCTCGGTCATGGGAATTTCGCGGCTCTCGCCCCCTGCTGTTTTAGACCGCGTGACGACGATCAGTCTGCGGGGAAGGTCTATGTCTTTCCAGTCCTGGCCCAGGATTTCTCCCCGGCGCATGCCGGTATCAAGAGCGCAGACGTTGATCTTTTTCAGGTGTGGAGCAGAGGCCAGAAGTAATTTTTCCTCCTCAGCCAAACTCATGACCGGACGTTTCTTGCGTCGGGGTTTCGCAAGCTTGATTCGCGTCAGTGGGTTTGCCGGAAGAAATCCTTCATCCACCGCCCAATAAAGGATCCGGCGCAAACACTCAAGGTCGCGATTGATGGTTGTTTCCGTAAGCTTCCGCTGGCTGTGGCGGTGCGCCCGGAAGCGTTCGACCACGCTCTTGTTAATGTGGGCTATCTCCATTCCGGCAAAATACGGGAGCACAATTTTGAGGCGATCGAGGTGCCAGGGTTTTGCCACCCCACTTGCGGTAAAGCGGGTGGCAAGCTCGGCAAATTTCATAGCCGGTCTGAATTCGTGTTGTTCCACCTGAAAGCGCCGGGCCAGCAGGTCTTCTTCATGCTTGCGGTCGATCTTTTCCGCCAGACGTTTATTGCTTGTTCCGGTAGAAATGCGATAACGCACGCCGTCGAGCATGATGTGCGACTCGTAGATGCCGCTGGGCCGCCGCCACAGGCTCATCTCAGTTGTCCTCCTTTCGTTAGTTTTTGTTGTTCCAATATCCAAGCGATGACCTGATTGCGGTAGAAGGTCAGTCGGCCGCTCGGCCCGGAGCGCAAGCACGGCAGGCCAGCCTTGAGGTGCTTTTGCCTTACGGTCCAGGCCGAGCAGCCGATCAATCTCGCTACCTGTTTCACGTTCATTGCTTCGCCTAATTCCATGACACTTTTTCCTTCAAGCTGCCTAGGGCAATGCATAGGTCTCTAGCTGCCCTAGCCGGCCGTCATTAACTCCCAACTTTCCGTAGGCTTTCCGCACTCCGCGGAAAGCCGACAATGCTGCAAATCCCCACTCCGCATTGGCGCCTCGAATCCGGCTTGGTCCTAAAGCCTGATCCTGCTCCGCGCTGGCTCCTCTCTGACTCTGTTTCATAGCTCCTCAGTGCTTATGTCCTTTCCTGCTGACCAACCTGGCTATGCCTTTACGCAAGAAGTTCGGCAGCAGCATCCAGATGAAGAAGGCAAGGCAGAGATAAAGGCCGATACACATCAAAGGGAATAGTCCATTTGGATCGACAAAGAGTTTGTGAATGAAAACGCCAACGAAGAGGACCAGCGCAACCAGCAATGCGATGCCGACAAGATGGCTCAGCAAGAACAGCAATGGCCGGAGCAATAGAGGCACCCGTGGTTGCGGCGTCGAGAGTTCCTTACTGCCACATTCCGAGCAAACGTTGGCCGACCGGGAACAAACGTGACCGCGTGGACAAAGTTTGACGTCATATGTCTTGCCACAGTTGTGACAATAGGCGGGCCTTCCCGTTGTCACCTTGCCGCAGCCGAAGCAAAGCTTCATAGTGTCCTTTCCAAAAGCGCTTGCTTTTGATCACCATCGGGGCGAAGCCAGATGGAAGACCAAAGGCCGGCGCGATTAATTTCTTCAAGGGTTGTGAACCAAAAGATCTTTGTGGTTTGCTTTTGAACGGCGCTGCGGATGGACAAAACCCGGCGCAAGGAATTTGCAACTACCAGCACCCGGAACTGCTCCTGCTGGAAAAGCTGTTTGAATGTTCCCGAGAGTGCCAGTTGCAAGTACAGACTGATCTTTTTGGCCCAGACTTTCAGGCTTTCCGTTCCTTGATCGACCTCAATGAACGCAGGGCGAATGCCATGGGGCGTTTGAACAGAAAAATATCCGTCAGGAATAAGAGGAATCGCTCTGCTGAGCGGTTCAGTAAAATCCCGCCAGCCCTGAAAGGAAGAATTGAAATCCGTCAGATCGGAATACCGGGCAGCAATGTGGACGGCGTTTATATTGAGCTGATGCTGGACGAAGGGATCGCCGACTAAAAGGCTTTCTTTGCGACGAACAATAGCACGATTATTTTCAATACCTGCTACTTCAGCAGCCTTCGGGGAAAGTGTGTAAAGCGCTTTTGAGCCGCCCTTCAAAGTGCCCAAGAAATATCTGTGCAGGAAACCATTGCCCGTAAGTTTCAACAGTCTGGCGTTGACTCGCGTGATGGAATTGAAGCCAGCAAACTTCATGGCCTGCTCACGGTCAAAGATCCTCGCGTTTCTGCCAAGAATGTTGAAAAGTTCCAGGTCGCGTGGCTGCAAGATCATTGGTCTGGCCTTATTCCCATTCATCAAGCTGCTCCTTTGCGGTGGCCGCTGACTTGGGTACTCGCGTCTGGATTTCCTGCTCAATTTCTGTGCGTTTCCGGGCGAAGCGTATTTGGCTTCTCTGGTAGAGGCTTCTGTAATCTGCTTTTAAAGCTTCGACTTTGGGTGCAAGCACCTGCTTCCAATGGTCACTTCCACTCTTCAGCACAAAATTTCTAAGCGGTAAATTACGCAGGAGTTCTGCAAGGTGCTTGCCGCCGTCAAGGGCCTGGGCCATCTTGTCGGAGTCGCCGCTCGAGAGCTGAAAGCAGATATGTGTGCCGATGGCGAGGACTGCGGAACGAAGCTGCGGCGGATATTGATCAAGGTACTGATTCGCTGCGACAATCCCGATGCCAAACTTACGCAGTTCCGAGAACATTACTTCCAATGAAGATTCACTCGAGACCAGATTCTGAATTTCGTCGGCATATACAGTGAAGAGATCACGCCGCGTTCTTGCGAACGCCGAATTCTTGAGCTTTGCCAGCAACACGGCTGCAATCATTGCGGCCTGTTCACCCAACCGGTTCTTGGGCAGGGCCAGGATGATGAAGCACCCAGCGTCAATGGCATCGATTAATGAAAACGTCGAGTGCTTTTGTCCCAAAATGTGCCGGAAGTGCGGGTCGGCGGTAAATGCGGAAGTTTTGTTCAAGACCGGATTTGTCATCTGGCGGCGCATAGCGTCGCTGAGCTGGTCAAAGCGGTTTTCAAAGTATGCGCGTACCTCCACGTTACTGACTTTGTTCATTAACGAGAGCCGGAAGGTGGTATTTGTAAGCAGCGCCGCGAGTTCGATCAGCGTCAGCCCGTTATCGGCAAGTACATGCAGCGAGTTTCTCAACAGCTCTTCTGTCTGCGGTCCAAAGCTGTCAAGGTGGGCATGGCTGCGGATTACCGTGGAGATTTCCGCGACTTGAATGAATATTGAAAGCCCGGAGCGAAACTCCAAGGGATTTAGCCCGCCCGAATATTCAATGTCCGAAGGATCAAGAATTATTGTTTGGCCGCTTAGGTCTTTGCCGGTACGCTTCTCTTCCAGTGCAATAGCGGAAAGAACCCTCTTGTGGTCATCGTGAAACTTGATTGCGAGAAATCCGCGGCCAGCCTTGATGTCCTGTTCAATCAGGCAGTCGATCAGGCTTGATTTGCCAGTACCGTTTCTGCCGAGCAAGAGCGTATGACGGGGACGTTGCTTCTGGCCCAGATACACACGGTACTTGGTCGGGCGTTCATCGCGGATTAGAAAGCCCAAGAGCAGCCCCGATCCATCCGGCTTCGGCTTTCTTGTAAAAGTCCAATTCCAAACTTTTGAAACAATCTTTTCAGCAAGGCTGTTCATGAAGGCAAAGATTTGAATTAGGGCCCCGGAATCAGAGGCCTGCGCGAGAGTTGAACAGAACATCCATTGCAGATTTCTGCCGGAAAGTGCTATTCGTAAAATATGCACGCTGCTCACAACCCAAATTTAGCGAGCGCCGCGTCTGTTGTCCCCCCAAACTTCACTCAAGAAAATCTCAAGTAAATCTCAAACCGCTTTGACCCGGCAATTTAATAAAGCTGAGTGGCATCTAATTCAATGTGAGATCTTATGGAGCCGTGGGTATTTGATAATTTCAAGTATTTTGAGGAAACGCGTCGGCTTGAAAGGCCGGACGGCCAAGCAGTACCCCTTCGACCGAAGGTGGGTAGGTTATTGTTGGTATTTCTGCAGAACCCAGGGAAGCTAGTGAAGTATGCAACGATCAAAGCAGATATCTGGCCTGGCAGCACTACGATAACAGAGCGCCACGTTCATGGCCTGAAAGATGAACTTGAAGCTGCCATTGGAAGCACGAAAGTAATTGAGCCAGTCTCAGGAGCTGGATACATCTTTACTGCCCGATCCGTACTTTCTCCTGCCGATAACAAGCCTAGCCGAGGCAATGCACTCCACGTTTTTCCAGGTGCGGGAACCGTCGCTGGCTCTGCATATGTTCATTCATGGGTAAATCACGGTACAAATGATTTCGTTTTACACAGCACTGAACACGTGAAATGGGAAAAAAATCCTCGCCACCTGATTATGCTTAATCCCGATATCCCCTCTGTTTTGGCCCTTCCACTCCGACACAACCTAATTGCTGCAAAGTTGGAGGACTCTTGGTGGTCGGCTGCTCTGCCACTCTATACTGATCGAGTAACGAGCAAATGGGAGCCAGTTGATCTGAGAGAATACGATAGGCTGGCAATAGAGGCTCGGTGCGTTAAAGCCGGGCGCGGCTCGCCGATTTTCCTCAAAGTAAGAATGGAGGACGATTCCCAAGTTTCAAGAAGCGGAAGCAAAAGGCAGTCAACTGATTGGCACCCGTTAGTGCTTTTGCTCCGTG
>DATBVH010000180.1:0-3815 GCA_036515395.1 Candidatus Angelobacter sp. | reverse complement strand
GGACCTGAGTTGAAACAGCTGTAACGGAAAGGCCATCGCCAATCACAATCTGCAGATCGGCATTCAAAACGCAGTGCGACGCCAAAAGATCACGCGCGTTTGCATCCAGCCGCCGGCCCAGATCAGGGCGGCGCAAATATTCTTCCTTGGATGCAGCCATGGTTGAAACACTGAAGAGCTTCCATCGCTCGACAAATTCTGCGCCCAGATCTATTTCCAATTCAAACTCAGCGCGGACGGCATCGCGTGCCGCGGCGTGGTCCTGGCGCAACTGTAACTGCGTGGCGGTGCGATATGCCGATCCCGTGCGATCAGCCAGAACGCGCGCGGGCGTGCGCGCTCGGATCTTCTCAATCAGATCCGGCCAGATACTAAGATCAGAATTGTTGCCATCAGCCATTTGCTTAAGTGTATTTGAGTGTGCTCAAACCGCATAGTAACGCGGGATTCAGTTCCTCGCTGATTTCCTCGTCAATCCTTACTTCCCTTCCCGGAAAATAAAATTTTCCAAATCTCTTGACGTGACCATACAGTTACGTTATTATTTACTCACGTAATAAATATTTAAGGAGATAAACAGCATGAAACTGGAAGATCTGACACTCGACGTTGAGCAGCAAATCGACATCAAAGCGCCCCCGGAAAAGGTATTTCCCGCCGTACTGGAAAGGTTCGGAAAGAAAAATACCCGGCCAGATGGCGAGTCTCTAGACCTTCAGATTGAAGCCAATCCCGGCGGACGCTGGTATCGGGACCGCGGCAATGGCGTTGGACACCTTTGGGGCTTTGTCCAGGTCATCAAGCCTCCCAGCCTATTGGAGTTGAGCGGCCCAATGTTTATGTCATACCCGGCCCAGAACCACGTTGAGATCAAGGTGGAAAAGACGGCTGGCGGCAGCCGGGTTACGCTGCGGCATCGCGCACTGGGCATGATCGATCCTGAACACCGCAAAGGCGTCAGCACGGGATGGGGTCACATGCTGGCTGAACTAAAAAAGGACGCTGAGTAAACACGTGCCCAGGATGAAGACGGCTTCAGGCCCCAAGGACAAGCTGGATCCGGTGTGGAAAGCGTTGGCGGACCCGACGCGGCGCTCGATTCTCGATCTGCTGCGCGACCGGCCGCTCACCACAACGGAGATTGTGGACGCCTTCCCTCATCTCACGCGCTTTGGGGTGATGAAGCATCTGGACGGATTGCGTGAAGCCGGGCTGGTCCACACGCGGGAAGAAGGCCGGCAACGGGTGAACTCATTAAATGTTTTTCCCATTCGCCAGATTTATGAGCGATGGGTCAGCCCCTTCCAGGAAGTCTGGTCAAGCCACCTGCTGGGGATCAAGGAACTTGCTGAAGAAGAAGGCCCTGACACCGGAACTAATTCAAAAAAGAAGAAAAAGAATTAGGCCGCCTAACTACAACGCCGGCCCGCACCTCAGCGGACCCTTAACAACAAATGATTTTTAGGAGAAATGATCATGGCAGAACTGACAGTACAAAACGCAATTGAAGACCACCAGGTTGTTTCCAGCGTAGAGTGGCTTGCCGCCCGCAAGGAACTCTTGTGCAAAGAAAAAGAATTTACACACCAGCGCGATCAAATAAGCGCGATGCGGCGGGAGTTGCCCTGGGTGAAAGTCGAAAAGAACTATGTTTTTGACGGACCCAGCGGCAAAGAAACTCTGGCTGATCTTTTCGGCGGCAAGAGCCAGCTGATCGTCTATCACTTCATGTTTGGCCCCGGATGGGAAGAAGGCTGCCCCAGCTGCTCATTCCTGGCCGACCACTTTGAAGGCAGCCTGGTGCACCTTGCCAATCGCGACGTGAGTTTTGTGGTGGTTTCGCGCGCGCCACTGGCTCAGATTGAGGCATTCAAGAAGCGGATGGGCTGGCGCTTTAAGTGGGTGTCGTCTTTCGGAAACGACTTCAACTATGACTACAACGTTTCGTTCAAGCCAGACGACATCACGCAGCACAAAACCTATTACAACTACCAGACTCAGGACTTCCCGCGTGAAGAAGCTCCGGGTGCCAGCGTGTTTTACAAGAACGCGGCTGGAAATCTCTTCCATACCTATTCAACCTACGGGCGCGGTCTGGACATTCTTGTTGGGGCTTACAACTTTCTTGACATGGCGCCCAAGGGGCGTGACGAAGACGGCCTGGACTTTACCATGTCGTGGGTCCGCCATCATGATCGCTACCCCGAAGAGAAGGCTGCGGCGGCGCAGAAAGGAGCTGCGTCCTGCTGCGGGAATGAGAGTCACCGATGAACAAATCAAGCTGCTGCACTGTCACAACCAGCGCGGCACGCAACACTCCAATCAAGGCGGCGGATGGGAAAGCCCATCCGTCGTCCGTTAAGCGACGCAGGTTTACCCTGGCAAGGTTTTCTCTGCCCACGCTCATTCTGGTGTTGCTGCCAAAGTGTCCGGCTTGCTTTGCTGCCTATGTGGCCTTGGGAACGGGAATCTCTGTATCCGTGACGTCTGCGTCAATTCTCAGGACGCTACTCATAGCGATATGCGTAGCATCTCTGGTTTGGATCTTCGCCAGTGCTTTCCGCTCGGCGCCGACGAACCGGCTGCGTCCAGATAGCCGTCTCTACTAAACGGTCTTTAGACTTCATCTTTTAATCAGGATTAAGGGCGTCAGCAAGACGCCCTTAATCTTCGGGAAAGAAACTGCAATTTTTTGTTAAGCACAGGAATTGTCCGCTTACCGTAAGAGCGCCTCAGGAGACAAATGTATACTACTTAATAAACAAAGGCGTATCGAAAGTCCGCCTGCCTAGAGGTTCCCCATTGAAGTCCCTTCCCTTCTCTATTGCGTTTAGATTGTTCCTGCTTTGCTCAATCGCCCTGCAGGCGCAAACCACTGGAGGCCGGCAGCAAGCGCCAGCGAATCCGCAGCTGCTTCAGCGTCCTGCCACGCCTGCAATCGAGGACCATCCGACCGAAAATGCGGCAACTTCGCAGAAAATAGAACTAACGGTGCCGGCTGGTACACCGATCCGAATCGCGCTCTCTAAGAAAGTGCGTATTGCCAAGGCGGGAGCGCCAGTTAGCGGGAAGGTCACCGACACGGTGTACGCATTTGATCAGGCAGTCATTCCTGCGGGCAGCGAGGTTCGCGGGCATGTGGCGCGAGTCGCGCCCATATCGAAATTGCGCCGCACCATGGCGTTTGCAGATGCAGATTTCAGCCCTGCACACCAGTACACCGTTACGTTTGACAAGATCATTCTGCGCGATGGGCGGCAGTTGCGTATGGCAACTACTGCAACGCAAGGCACGCAATATATGATTCACCTTACAAGCGATCCGGCGCGAGCCGCAAAAAGAAGAAACGCCGCAACCAAAGCTATTGACAACGCAAAGCAGCAGGTGAAGGACACGTACCATCGAGCTATGACCGAGATTAAATCGCCGGGCAAAATGCATCGCGCCGAGCAATACCTGCTGGCGCGGCTTCCCTATCGCCGGCAATATCTGGAGCCCGGAACATGCTTTAACGCCGATCTGGAAAGGCCGATTGATTTTGGGCGGGCGACACGAGTGCCTGAACAGCTTGGCTCGCTTGGCATGGAACCTGCGCCGGATACGCCGCTACACGCGAGGCTTACAACTGAGGTCAGTTCAGCCACGGCAAGTCACGGCACTCCGATTGAAGCCGTACTGACTCAGCCGGTGTTTAACGCTAAACATCAGCTCCTGCTGCCCGCCAATAGCCGCATTATTGGTGAAGTAATGCAGGCCAAACCGGCAGGCAAACTGCACCATAATGGTGAATTGCGTGTTGTGTTTGAAAAAATAGA
>DATBVH010000179.1:0-7472 GCA_036515395.1 Candidatus Angelobacter sp. | reverse complement strand
TGAGCATGCCGACGTGGAATTGCGGCGACTGGCTGGGTGAAGTGGTGGAACCCACGCCCAAATGGGCGGTCCATGGAGTTCTGCCGTTGCAGTCTAAGTCTGGGTCCATAAAACCAATGTTGGCGAAGACCCCATGGTCTTGCTCCCCGGTTCCGAACATACTCACGAGTACGGGCACCGAGCAGGTGAGCACGCCGGAAATCGTGACCGTTCCATCCGGATGGTTGACGATTCCGAATGGACTCACCTCCAGCGACAGGGTGAGAGGTGGTGGAGGTTCGAAGAGCGTGAATTGCAAGTTGTCCCGAGGATCGTTAAAGAGCGCTGTGACGACGAAGTAGTACGTTGTGCCGGCGGTGGCGGCAAAGCGGATGCGCGACTGCAACGAGCCGCCGGAATTGTCATCACAGGCAATCTGCGTAAGCGCGCCGCGCGTTCCTGTGTAAGCAGCCAGGGCCGTATCGTAACTGCTGCCAAAGGTATTCGCCTCAAGCTCCATGTTCCGTGTGGGAGTAAAGGCAAACCACACCGACTGCTGGGTATCATTGAAACAGACCGGATCGTCGGGGGCCATGGTGGCCGCGCCCACGTCCTGCGTCACTGTGAAGGGCAGCGAGGAGATAACGGTTGCCTGGTCAAAATCATCATTCGGCGCCGTCGGCGGGACCGCATTGACCAGGGTCATGCGCGCTCCCAGGTCGCCGGCCTGGTTGTCTCCCTGGAAGATCATTGGAAATTGCCCGGTGAAATTGATCGGGGGCGCCCAGGTGAAAGTACCGGTGTTGTCGCCGTTATCGGTAAAGCTGACGCCTGGCGGCACATCGCGAGGATCGTTCGCAAGGCTCAGAACTACATGCCTGGACTGTGCGTCTGTCGCGGTGACGGTGAAGCTGAGATTCCTTCCAATGTTGACGGAGATCTGCGCGGGTGCGGAAATCGTAACCAGTGGATGGGCATTGAAGCGAACTTCCCCGCGCAGCCCTGGCGTGAGATCGTCGCAATGCTGTTCGAACGTCGCATCGAAAGAGACGACGCTGCTGGGAAAGTTAACATTGTCGTAAACAATCTCCTTCACTACAAAGCTTCCCGTGGCGCTGCTGATGCAGAAACCGGCGCTGTGGGAGACGTTCAGCCCTGGCTGTGAGACGGCGGGAGTCAGTGCAGTCAGATCATACGTACCCGTCTGCAGGAGCTGCTGGTTGGGCGCGGCAAAGCCAAATACCCAGGGAGAATTTGTGTTGGGATCATTGACGATGAGCTTGATGCTGTTGTCGGAATTGATGGATATGTACACGTTCACGCCGGGAGCGATCAGAAAACCCGACCCGCCGCCGGCGATAGGATCTCCTGGATCGCTTGTGAAACGGTAGGACGATTCCTGCGCGCGTGCGGCCACGGCCAGCAGTGAAAGCGTGAATAGAAACAGAAATGCTCGAACCAGCTTCATGCAGGTAGTTCTCCTTTGAATTGTTTGGGGGTGATCCACGAAACTACTGCAGCGAGAGCGCGCGCATTCGACTGCTTTACAAAATAATCACTTGGTAACTAGTGTAGAGAGCGATGGATTTGTTTCATGAATAAGAAAAAATTGTTTATTCACGTGCAGAAAGTATGTAACGCTGCAAGATGGTAGTGGAAGAAGCGGCTGCGGCGCCGGTGCACCAGCCACAATTCCTTTGCGTTGAACGGTAACATGCGATAGTTTACCCGCATGGCCAATCCACAGGATGAACTGGAAGCGCTTCGGGCGCAGATGGCGTCCTTGACTGCGCGAGTTCACCGGCTGGAACAATCGGCCAGGATCGAATCTCCTTTAACTTCTGGGACAGTGGCAGTACCTGCGCCGGCAATCCCCAGATCTCCTGCTGAGCAGCCGACGATCACCGTTTCGCGCGAGGACGCAGAACGTCGGGCAACGCCTACGCCACCGCCGCCCCCGATGCCGCATATTCCGCCGAGGCCGAGCATGGCAGCGCCAACGTTTGCCCAGATGGGACAAGGCTCGTCGGAAAGCCTGGAAGGAACCATCGGTAAGCTGTGGTTGAACCGGATTGGCATTGTCGCCATCCTTATTGGCGTCGCTTATTTTCTGAAGTATGCATTTGACAGCGGCTGGATTGGGCCAGGCGGCCGAGTAGCGATAGGACTGATTGCAGGCATCGCCGTCGTGGTATGGAGTGAGAGCTTCCGCAGAAAAGGCAGTGCAGCGTTTTCTTATTCGCTCAAAGCTGTCGGCATCGGCATCCTCTATTTGTCATTGTGGGCGGCGTCGCAGTATTTCCATCTGGTCCCCGCCTCAGCGGCGTTTGTGGCCATGATCCTGGTAACCGCTTCCACCATCACACTGGCGCTTACGCAGGATGCGGAGATTCTGGCCGTGTACGCAATGATTGGCGGCTTCAGCACGCCCGCAATGGTTTCCACGGGAGAGAACCACGAGATCATTCTGTTCTCTTATGTCCTGCTGCTGGACCTGGCAATCCTGGCGATGGTGGCATTCAAACCGTGGCGACGGATTGTGTGGGGCGCCATGCTGGGAACGGCGGTGATGTATATCGGCTGGGCGGCGCAATACTATGATTCGTCCGAGCGCGGGGTGACTGTTTTATTTGCCTCCGCATTCTTTGCAGTCTTTGCGCTGATACCTCTTGTTACGCCGCTCACGCACTCACGCTGGCATCGCGGCATGTCCATTACGTTGACGCTGCTGCCGCTGGTGAATGGCGGCGCTTATTTTCTTGCGCTCTATGCAATGTATGACAGTGAAACCGTCACGCTCACATGGTATGCGCTGGCGCTTGCCGCCCTGTATCTGCTGCTGAGCAGCCAATTCAAGCGGCGCGTCGGCAGCGATCCAGACGTGGTGAAGACGGTCAACCTGCTCCACGTGGCGGTTGCGATTGCGTTTATCACGGTTGCCATTCCGCTTAAGCTGGATGCGCACTGGATCACGATTGGCTGGCTGATTGAATCGGCAGTGCTGCTGTTTGTGGCGGTGAAATCTGAAGCGCACTTCCTGCGCATTTTTGCCGGATGCACCCTGGCGCTGGGCATATGCCGGCTCCTGTTCATCGATAACTTCAATGTTCAGACCCTGGTCTTCAACGCGCGCTTTGCAACTTTCCTGGTGGCGATCACCATCCTGGCCGGAATTGTGGCGGCTGGAGAGCGCTATGGTTCAGAACGAGAGATGCCGTTTGTAAAGCTGGCCGGAATCGCCCTGAACGTACTGGCTCTGGTGGCGCTTACAAGGGAAGCCGATGATTACTTCAGCCGACAGATCACGGCAGTGTACCAGCATCGCAACATGTATGAGACCACGCGGCAACTGGAAATCGCGCGAGACTTCAGCTTCTCCGCCATATGGATTGTGTACGGCGCGGCGCTCATGCTCGCCGGGTTCTGGAAGCGCTCAGCGTTCATTCGCTGGCAGGCCATGGTGCTGCTGGCCGTCACCATCGGGAAAGTTTTTCTTTATGACTCGCGCGAGCTGCAGCAGATTTATCGCATCCTGAGCTTTATTGCGCTGGGCGTAATGCTGATGGCCATCTCTTATGCTTACCATCGCGACTGGTTTAAGTTATCTCCCCGTAAAAGTAGCAGCAGCGGCGAGCAGGAGACGGCATCATGAAGATAGCTGCGGCATTGCTGGCGACGATGATTATTGCCGGCGCTTCCATTCCTTATTTCAAGTATCAACGCCCCATACAGGCGCAGCCGGGCGGACAGCGATTTTTGATGGTGGATGAACAGATTTGGAAAAATGCGCGCCCTGATTTGGGCGATCTGCGTCTCTATAGCGGACAACAGGAAGTGCCATATGCGCTGATGGTGGAGCGCGGCAGCCGCGAAAACGATAGCCGGGCTGTGAATGTACTTCAACAGTCAGTAGTAGGTGGCAAGACGCAGTTCATGATTGATATGACCGGCGTGGCAGAGTATGACCACATTGATTTGAGGCTGGCGACGAAAAACTTTGTGGCGCATGCCCGTGTGGAAGGCCAGGATGATTTGCACGGAACGCAATGGGCGCTGCTGGCGGAGTCGATTCTCTACGACCTATCAAAAGAAAATCTGGGCGGAAACAGCGTTCTGCGATTGCCGCTTTCCACCTACAAGTATCTGCGGATCACCATTGACGGGCCGGTAAGGCCCGCGGACATTCTGGGCGCAAGTTCAGAGTTTCGCCAGGAGCAGAAAGCCGTGTGGCGCGATGTGGGCGGAACGCCAACGGTAGCGGAGATGCCGATGAGCGCGGCGCGGAATGATTCATCGCGCCGAAATGGCAAGGCCACAGTGCTAACATTCGCTGTTCCTGAAAAAGTTCCTCTTGACCGTGTAACCCTGGACATCGATCCGGCGCAGCCCAATTTCCGCCGCTCAGTGCAGCTAACGAGTGATAAGGACAACTACATCGGTTCAGGAGAGATTGACCGCGTCCACATGGTGCGGTCGGGCCAGAAGATTGATTCAGACGATCACGATGTGAGTTTCTCTACGGTGGGACACGAGACGATCAAAGTCATCATCGATAACGGCGATGATCCGCCGCTGAAAATCAAGAGCGCGCGGCTACAGCAACTGGAACATCGGCTCTACTTTGATGCACCGGCATCCGGTCCGCTGACGCTTTACTATGGCGACGAAAAGTTGGATCCGCCTGTTTACGATTACGCCAAGCTGTTTTTGCTGGCGAAAGATGCGGCCCCGGCGCAGCTTGGACCTGAGCAAACGAATGCGGCGCATACGGGAAGGCCAGATGAACGTCCGTGGACAGAGAGGCACCCAGCGGTCTTGTGGATTGCGATTGTGGCCGCAGTACTGATCTTGGGCGCGATTGCCTTGCGGTCAATGAAGACCGCAGTCGCCGCTTAGTGAAAAACAGCCATGGATTCTTTTTTCGGCTGGCTGGCCAGATTCTGAACGAAGCCTTTCAGCCGCTCTTCAGCATCTTCCGCCGTGAATCCGTTGAACGCCACTCCCATGCCCACGCCGGGATGCGAGCTGACCGTTTTACCGGCAACATGAATTTCGTTGTCGCCAGCCTTGATGTCAAGCGTGACTACCTGGCCCGCTGGTAGTGGCGAAAAAGTAAATATGTAACAGCCGCCCAGCGAGATGTCGCCAACGGTGCCCCAGTATCCGGCCTGGCCGATTTCAGGATGAACACGCACGCCGGTGTCGCACACAAAGCGCGGAAACCTGCGGCGCTCTTTATATTCAACTGCCATACAACAACTCCTTGCTACCTCAGACCCCGTACCTCCGTGAACACTTGATGGGCAGTATTGTTCCACTGTTTGGAACCGCCGGAGCATTACGTTGGATAGGGGCGGAAAGGTACAAAGGGGCGATGTACGAGCGGAGTGCTCTATCCCGAGCGGAGCGAGGGAACGCTATAAAGCCCAAGGTTATAAGGGTTAGATCAGCATTTATCTGCGAAAATCAGCGACGAAAAACCTTCCTTACGTTCTAGGCGACGATAGCGTTCCCTCGCTTCGCTCGGGACAAGGCCAACTACCGCAGCGCCTCTTCAACTTCGCTGAGCCAGTCTGGTTTCTTCAAAACTTCGCGAGGCTTTGGGCCGTCGGCCGGTCCCACAATTCCGTCATTTTGCATAAGGTCTATCAGATGTGCGGCGCGACCGTAGCCAATTCGCAACCGGCGTTGCAGCAGTGAAGTAGACGCTTTGCCGAACTCAATCACCAGTCGCACGGCGTCCTGATAAAGCTCATCGTGCTCGCTTTCGGCATCTTCGCCAGATGCGCCATCTGCGGCGGATCCAGCAGCGCCTTCGCGTTCTTCTTTCGGTACCTCAAGAAACTTCTGTTCATACTCTGCTTGCGCTTGTGCGCGCCAGAACTCCACCACGGCATGCGTCTCTTTTTCTGATGTGTACGGCGCGTGCAGCCGATGCACCCTGGCCGATCCCGACGGCAAATAAAGCATGTCGCCTTTGCCAAGCAGAGATTCCGCACCATTCGCGTCAAGAATGGTACGTGAATCGATCTTCGTGGCGACGCGGAATGAAATGCGCGACGGAAAATTCGCCTTGATCAAGCCAGTAATCACGTCCACTGACGGCCGTTGTGTCGCCAGCACCAGGTGAATTCCGACGGCCCTGGCCATCTGCGCCAGCCGCGTAATCGATTCCTCGACATTGGACTGATCAAGCATCATCAAATCCGCCAGCTCGTCAATAATGATTACTATCTGCGGCAGCGGCTTCTCGTCGCTTTCGTCTTCAAACAGGCTGGGCGTATCGCTTTCAAACAGTTTGTTGTACTGCTCCAGATTGCGTACGCCTTTCGCAGCCAGCACTTTCAACCGGCGTTCCATCTCGCGGACGGCATTGCGCAACGCGTTCGCCGCCAGCTTCGGTTCGGTAATGATCGGGACATACAAATGCGGCACGCCTTCATAAATCCCCAGCTCCAGCCGCTTCGGGTCGACCAGTATCAGCCTCACCTGCTCCGGCGTCGACTTATACAAAATCGACATGATCATCGCGTTAATCGCCACAGATTTTCCTGAGCCTGTCGATCCCGCGATCAGCAGGTGCGGCATCGTGGCCAGGTCCGCGGTAATAATGCGGCCATTGATGTCTTTGCCCATCGCCAGCGTCAGCTTCGATTTCGTGCCTAGAAATTCCTGTGATTCCACCACTTCGCGCAGCCAAATCGTTTCGCGATTATGGTTCGGCACCTGTATCCCGACGGTCGATTTCCCCGGCATGCGCTCAATCAAAATGCTTTCCGCGCGCAGCGCCAGGCAGAGATCGTCAGAGAGCGAAGTGATGCGGCTATATTTCACGCCTGCATCCGGCTTGAATTCGTATGTCGTTACCACCGGGCCGGGATTGATCTGCGTCACCGCGCCGCCTACTGAAAATTCTGCGCATTTTTCTGTCAGGACTTCGGCCAACTTTTTTACTTCCGCTTCATTAATCGCCTGCTGATCTTCGCCCCGATGCAGAAGTGAGCTCGGCGGAAGCTTGTAGCCTCCGGCAGCAATCTTTGGCAGCACAGTCTTGCGACCAGTAGCTTGATCGGCCCGCGCATTAATCGCCGGCTCTGCATCACCTGAAACCCCAGCACCCACACCATTCGTCGCCCGATCCCCAGCGTTCCCCGATGCAGAGTCCATTGCCTGTGCGAAAGCCGCCTGCATCGCGGCATCAGCCGCTAAAGGCTCTTCATCTTCAAACGTCCGCTCGATTCCTGTCTTCACCGGCGCAGCAGCAGCATCAGCCGCCGCCCTCCGACGCGCCAACTGCGCCGGATTCACTATCACTCCGCGCTCATTCGCATTGCGCAGCGCTGCTGCTTTGGCAGCTTCTTTCTCGGCTTTCTTTTGGGCTGTAGCTTTCGCGCGCGCCGCACGCCAATCCTGGAACCGTTGCCACAGCGCATAAGCAAACGCAAACCGAGTATTCAGCCAGATCTGCATGTTCACAAATGAGAACGCGGTAG
>DATBVH010000178.1:0-8380 GCA_036515395.1 Candidatus Angelobacter sp. | reverse complement strand
AGCTGCGCATCCGCAGCCGCCATATCCCAGGGTACGACGACCTGCACGGCTGGGTACGCATCCTGATTGCAGATACCGGCTCGGGAATTCCGCCGGAAATGCTTCGCTCGATCTTTGAACCGTTTGTTACCACTAAAGGCGAACGCGGTACCGGGCTGGGGCTATGGATTGTGAAAGGAATCATCCAGAACCATGCCGGCAAGCTTTCTGTTAAGAGCCGTTTGGGACGCGGTACGACTTTCAAGATTGATTTGCCAGTCGTAAAATTGTGAGTGCCGACCAAAAATACCGCGTGCTGGTGGTGGACGACGAAGCTGCCGTCCTGCTCACCTATCGCCTTATTCTTGAGCGGCAAGGTTATGAAGTTGTGGCGTGTGGCACCTCCAGGGCTGCGATTGAGGCCATGGAAAGCCAGCAGTTTGACGTTGTTCTGTGCGATTATTCTCTGGAAGAGCAACATACCGGGTTTGAAGTAATCTCAGCGGCGCGAAAAATCAACTCCGATATTCCCGCGGCCCTGCTTACAGGGTATGCCACCAAGGAAACCGCGGATGAAGCTGCCAGCCAGGGCATTGGCGTGATGTTCAAGCCGATTGAGATTGAAGAATTTTTGGCGACAACCTCCAACATGTTGAGGAGAGAAAATGAGTCCAAGCAAGAAGGCAGCGAAGAAGACACCCGCGGTCCGGAAAGCAACCATCAAAGCTGAGCCGGCGACGGCGGTGCTGGATCTTGTGCCTCCGCCGGCGAGCAGGAAGGTCGAGCCGCGAAGCGGGCAACAGCAGGAAGGCCGTTATGTTTACGGCGTGATTGAATCGCGCGCCTCCGTGGGCTTTGGCCGCAGCAGTATTGGTGGCGTGAATGAAGACGTGTATACCGTCCATTACGGCGATATCGCCGCCGTCGTCAGCCGCACCCCCGTCTTTATCTTTGACCCCACGCGTGACAACGCCTTGGCCCATGAACACGTGATCGAATCGGTGATGAAGAATTACACCATCATCCCCATGAGCTTCGGCACAGTCTTCCGTACGGACGACGATATCCGCGAAGTGCTCAAGAGCATTTACTCATCGCTGAAAGACGTGCTCAAGCAGATGACCGGCAAGCTTGAGTTCGGCCTGAAAGTTACCTGGGACCGCGACCGCATCATTGAAGAGCTGCAGCGCGAGCATGATGAAATCCACCGCTTCCACCAGGAACTAACGCGCAAGCATTTGCAATCCACATACTTTGCCCGGATGCAGCTGGGCCGCATGATCGATAAGGCCCTGGCCGAACTGGCCGCCAACTACGTGCGTGAAATTTATGACGGACTGCGCACCGTCTGCGTGGCCTCGCGCGACAACAAGCCCATTGGCGATAAGATGATCATGAACGCCGCGTTCCTGATCCAAAAGGCCCGTGAAGCAGAGTTCGACGCTGCCGTGAATAAGGTCGCCCAGAAATTTGGTGATCGGTTGAACTTTAAATATACCGGCCCATGGCCGCCCTACAACTTTGTGAATATCCGCCTGAAACTGGAACGCGGTAGTCAGGGGTAGGAAATCAACACTGAGGACACTGATCAGAACAGGCGGAAAACTTAACCGCGGATCGGGAATTTAGCCGCGAATGAACGCGAACACGCGAATCAGTGATGGTGACTCGTAAGGATCAACGGCAATGTTGGTGCGTGAAGCACCGGTACTCAGCACCGTAGGTGCGTTAAGAAGTCAGCCCACCATGAGGCGAGCGAATGCGAAGCCGTAAAAGGTGGGTAAGGAAGAGATAAAATCGTGCCCCGTAAGGGGCGACACATCCGGAGAATACAAGATGCTTCTAATCGACGATCTCTTATTCGCGCCCTTCTCCGGCTGGAACTTCATCATGCGCACCCTGCTCAAGGTCGCTGAAGAGCAATGGACTGACGACGCCCCGCTCAAAGAAAAGCTACTCCACTTACAAGTCGAGCTGGAAGAAGGCTCCATCACAGAAGAGCAATACCTGGAAGCTGAAGCCCTTATTCTGCGTGAAATCCGCGAAGTACAACGCCGCAAAATCGAGCTTGCCGGCGGTGATCCCGACCAATTTGAAACTGGCATCTCCGGCTCCGCCGTCCAGGAAGGCTCGGGCGCGTCCATTACCTGGGACCCTAACGAGAGCAATGAAGAGTAAACTTTCCCCAACTCCACTGTTCCGCGGAAACTACATCAGCGCAGGTAGCGCTCATTTTTTTATCGCAGCGATCATCTTCAAAATCACGCAACAAAAAAAGGCCGGCATTTCTGCCGGCCCAAAGCGGAGTTGTTAACGTTAGAAGGTGAATCGCGCTCCGAACTCTCCCTGGAATGACCGTGCGAGCGTCGAACTCGTCGGATTGAAGAAGTTGTTCGCTTGCGCAAAGGGTTGAGCTACAGCGCCGACACCAACTATGTTTGCGAAGCTGTTTCCGTAATTCGCACGGTTGAACAGGTTGAACGCCTGGAACATCAGTTGGAGGTTGCGGTTTTCACCCAATTTGATGTTCTTGGCAAGGCGCGCATCCACATTGGCATAGGGATTGCCGCGAAGCGAGTTATAGGGAACCACGTGGCAGTTACCCGAGTAATAGCATTGAACGGCCCCCAATTTGTTGCCTTTGAAGGCGCTAAAGTTCGTGGGGTCCCCGTTGGGAACTACTAGCGCTCCCGCAGCGCTTCCGCCACCCAGGTTGAGTTGATTGGTTGATGCCGTTGCAAGATAAGGCCGCGCTGATCCAAACTGAATGACAGGCGATACCTCCATGCCCCACGGCAGATGCGCGGTTCCGGCGACAGTGATATGGTGACGTTCGTCGTTGAAAGCCGGCCCGAATTCAAAGGGCGAGAGCGGCTTTTGGGGATCACGCGGATAATAGCGGAACGAACCGCCATCTTCATCGTAACCGACCGCACGCGCCAGAGTGTAATTGGCGATCAAGTCGACTTTGTGGAACCCGCGCACTCGATAGCTGAGGTTCAAGCCATCGTAGCGTGAACGTCCGATCGATTGTTCATCACGCAAGCTACCCAGAACCGGGACACCGGCTGCAGCGAAAGCTGCATCCAGCGGACGGAAAAATCCGCCGGGAAGTCCGTTTCTGCTGAGCGTCGTTATGTTATTCGGAGTAACCGGAATGGTCGGATCGAGGTTGACGGTTTTGTTTTCGTGCAAGCTGAGCACGTGTACATACTCGGCTTCGAACGCGGATTTCGAGTTGATGGCCCAGGTATAACCGCCGTTGAACTCTTCAGTTACCGGGGTACGATAGTTTGGATCCATGATACGGCCGGTCGAGCCGGGTGTCAGGTCGTGTGACGGTGGCGGAATAGTTGGCAACGGGTCCACACCGAAGCGCCAGCTGCTCAGCGGGATGGCTGTTCCGGGTACCAGATCGCTGCCGCTGATGGCGAAGGCCGTCTGGAAGATTGTATTGTTTGCCTGCTGTTCCATGAACAACGGAATGTTCTGGAATGTGTTGTCGTAATACATGCCGAAGCCGGCGCGAACAATGTGATTTCCATGTCCGTTCAGGTCGTACGCGAATCCAACACGCGGGCTGAAGCCTTTACTGTAGTCAGTTGCCTTTTTCGCAACCAGTTGGGCTGCCAGTGGATTGATGGAAGCGATAGCCTGCAGTTCCTGGAAGGTTCGGCTGTTAGCAATCTTGGAGCCACCGATGAAGTCGGAATCCTTATCCCAGCGAATACCAAGGTTTGCTGTCAGCCTGGAGGTCACCTTCCAATCATCCTGGAAGTACAATCCAAGTTGCTTCGCATCTTTGATGATAAAGGTGGGATCACCGACTGCGATGCTCATTCCGCCCCCGATGTTATTGCCGGAAATCAGCCCGGGCGTCGCAAATCCCTGCGGGAAAGCTGTCGGCCCGCATCCCGCTTTACCAGCGTTCGGTCCCACGCCCAGAATGCAGCTTGGGTCCTGTCCGAAATCGACTTCTAGCGTTGGGTTGAACTCGAAGAATCCTCCCATGAAAGGCGTCCAGATGTAATCGAATCCGCCCTTGAACGTGTGCCGCCCAATCGTTTTGGCAATGTCATCCTTGAACTGGTACTTGCGCTGGATCGAATTCTGCGGAACATTCGTGTTGGTGCCGAATTGCTCGCCGCCCAGGAACGTCACCAGCGGAGCACGGGTCTTGCTGTCAATCAGGTTGTTCCAGTATTGGAAGCCGAGTGTAAATTGGTTTACCAGTGTGGGTGTGAGAGCCGAATTCAGTGTGAGATTGGCAATTTGCAGGTGATTAATGGTGAAATTGCCTGCTGTCAGATCCAGCGTACCGTCGCTCTGGTCGTTCAGGCTGTTGTTCGCCTGCGTGGTCACAGAGAAATAAGCGCTGTGCTTGCTGTTGATCGTCCAGTCCATGCGCCCGTTAATGCGGTTCTCAAAGAAAGGCGTGGATATCACGGCTGCTGGCTGTGCTCCAATGGGAGCAGCCAGAGTGAGCTCTGTAAATGCGAATGGCGCTTCGGCCTTCGACGTGTGCTCGCGCTGACGCTCAAAGGCGAAGAACGCGAACAGCTTGTCCTTCTTGATCGGTCCGCCAATGGAGCCGCCAAACCATTGCCGTGAGTAAGGTGGATTGGATTTGCTCGTGGTGCCGTCACCGTTCGCCAGCTTCTGGTCAGCATTCAGGGCCTGATCTCGAAATGAGGCAAACGCCGAGCCGTGGAAACTGTTTGTTCCGGATTTGGTGATCACGTTGATCGCGGCGCCGGAGGAACGCCCATTTACTGCTGAAAAACGCTGGGTTGAAATCTGGAATTCCTGCACAGCTTCAGCCGGAAGTTGCATCACCGGCCCGCCGACTGTGTTGTCCTTGTTGTCTACGCCATTCACGGTTACATTGACGTTGCGGCCTCCGTCACCGTTCACAGACAGGACTGCGTAACGATTCTTTGTTGGATCATAGGAGTCTGCGGCTTTCACGCCGGGTGAAAGATACGCCAAATCGGCGATGTCGCGGCCAATCAGTGGCAGGTCTTGAATCTGCTGCGGAGTGATGTTGGTGCTCACATCGGTCTTCGTCTGATCAACGAGAGGAGCAGTAGCAGTTACTTCAACCGTCTCGCTTACTCCGCCTGGATTCAGCGTGAAGTTCTGCGTCGAGGTTCTGCCCACCAGTAATTCCAGGTTCTTGGTTTCCACAGTGGAAAATCCTGGAGCAGTGGCCTTCAGCGAATAAACGCCTGCGGACAGCGAGTCGAACCGATATTCGCCGGCGTCGCTGGCGTTTGTAGTCCGTATGGCGCCAGTTTCTTTGTTGGTGAGTGTTACTACGGCTTTTCCGATTACAGCCTGCGATTTGTCAGTGATCGTACCCTGTAAGCTCGCATTGGCAGTTGCTTGTCCAAACATGGCTGTGGTACAGAGCAGTGCTAAGCAGCTCATGACGGCTAGACATAACCATCTTTTCTTATTCATTCTTCTCTCTCCTTGGGATTGGGGGAATGGGGATACTGGGCGCTTAAGCGCTTCTAGCAAATCTTTCTTTGATTAACTTTTCTGTTCTTTACAGACTTGCACGGCTGTTACCAAACACCGGGGATCTACCCGGGACACAAAATGGAAACACTTGGAGATCAATAAAAAAAAATGGCAGTTTAAAGCAGGGCGTGTTCGATGAGAAAAATCTAACTAATGTTCAAATTTCTCTCTGGAATCTGAGCTTTATTAAGTTTTCCCAAATTTGAAATTTGTTGCGATATTGAAAGCCCCCGAATGTGCAATCCCTCGAGGTGGGCGGCAGCAAACGAGCGAAGCCAGAAACATACCATTTTTTGTATGGTCTGATATGAATTGCCATCTTCCTAGTTCGGCTTACGCCGTGACGGGGTGTCCACCCGCTACGGCCATCGGCGAATAGCACGTTTCAATGAGAGAATCGAGCCCGGGCAACGCAATTGAAGCCGCCCTTCCAACAAGGTATTATTTTGTTATATGGCCACAACTGCTCCCATCCAGGCACGGCACGGGTTCCAGACGGACGACACCACGCTTCAACCCATTGCCGCCAGAGTATTTGCCCGTGAGCGCCTTACATTTGACGATGCCGTAACGCTCTACCGTTCACCGGACATCCTTGCCATTGGCTGGTTGGCGAACCATGTCCGTGAGCGTTTGCATGGCAATGTGGCTTATTTCAATGTCAACCGGCACATCAACCCAACAAATGTTTGCGTAGCTGCCTGCCGCCTATGCGCTTTCGGCCGCAAGAAAGACGCCGCCGGTGCCTACACCATGGCGCTGGAGGAAGCTTTCCAGACCGCGGCTTCCGGCTACTCTGAGGCGATTACGGAGTTTCATATTGTCGGCGGCCTGCATCCCGACCTGCCGTTTCAGTACTACCTCGACCTGATTTCCGGCCTCAAAGAACGTTTTCCGCAGGTGCACCTCAAGGCCCTGACCATGGTGGAAATCGCTTTCTTGGCCAAGCGAGCAAAGTTATCGATTGAAGAAACTTTGCGTCAGCTCAAGAGCGCAGGCCTGGACTCACTGCCCGGCGGCGGCGCTGAGATTTTCAATGAACGTGTCCGTCGCGTGATCTGCGACCACAAAATCGATGGCGATCAGTGGCTTGATACCGCGCGCACAGCGCACAAGATCGGCCTCAAATCGAACGCGACCATGCTCTATGGCCATATTGAAAACGAAGAAGACCGCGCCGACCATCTCATCCGCCTGCGCACGCTTCAGGATGAAACTCACGGATTCCAGACATTTATTCCGCTCGCATTTCATCCTGCCAACACGCCGCTGCAACACCTATTCGTGACCACCGGAATGCTTGACCTAAAACAGATCGCCATCGGCCGTCTGGTGCTCGATAATTTTCCGCACATCAAGGCTTATTGGCAGATGCTCTCGCCCAAGATCGCACAGATCTCACTGCGTTTCGGCGCCGACGACATCGACGGTACAGTAATTGAAGAAAAGATTTATCACGATGCCGGCGCTACCACTCCGCAAGGCATGGTTCGCAAGGAACTGGAACGCCTGATCCGCGAAGCCGGCCGCGAACCCGTCGAACGTGACACCATGTATCGTCCCGTGACGAGGACGGAGACGTCGTTTACGATTTCTGTCTAAAAAATTCAGCCGCGAATTTCGCGAATGAACACGAATTAAAAATTCGCGTGTTTCGCGTTCATTCGCGGCTAATTTCCTGATCTGCGCCGATCAGCGTTCATCTGCGGCCAACTGTCTTCCCCAAACACCCTCTTAAAAATTTTGTCTACGTTCCTCAACTGGCGCTCGATGGAAAACGCCTGCTCAATTTGTTTCGCCGGGACGCGCGACGTAATTTCCGCGTCATTCATTACCAACTCGCGAAAATTCAGATCTTCTTTCCATGCGCGCATGGCGTGCTTCTGCACCAGGCGGTAAGCGTCTTCACGCGCCATGCCATGCTCAGAGAGATCCAGCAGCAGCTGCCCGCTGAAGACCAGCCCGCCGGTTGATTCTAAATTCTTGAGCATGCGATTGGGATAAACCATCAGCGTGTCGATCAGGTGGATCGTCTTGGTTAGCAGGTAGTCGACGAGAATTGTAGAATCCGGCAGGATTACACGCTCCACGGACGAATGAGAGATATCGCGCTCATGCCATAGCGCCACATTTTCAAACGCCGCCTGCGCGTTGGCCCGTACCACTCGCGCAAGCCCGCTGATCTGTTCGCAGGTAATCGGATTGCGCTTGTGCGGCATGGCCGACGATCCTTTTTGTTTTTCACTGAAATATTCTTCGGCTTCGCGGACTTCTGTCCGCTGGAGATGACGTATCTCGGTGGCGATCTTGTCCAGCGTGGAAGCAATTGTCGCCAGCGTGGCTACGTAATAGGCATGGCGGTCGCGCTGTATCACCTGCGTCGATATGGGCGCAGCTTCCAGTCCCAGCCTCTGGCAGATTTTTTCTTCAAACTCCGGCTCCAAATGCGCAAACGTTCCCACCGCGCCGGAAAGTTTGCCCACTCGCATCTCTTCCGCGCTTCGCTGAAATCGCTCGATATTTCGCACCGTTTCGGCGTACCAGTTGGCCAGCTTTAGCCCAAACGTCGTTGGCTCAGCATGAATCCCATGAGTCCGGCCAATCGTCGGCGTGTGCTCAAACTCGTGGGCGCGGCGCTCCAGCACTTGCTTCAACTGCTCCAGGTCATCAGCGATGATCCTGGAAGCCTCTTTGATCTGGAGCGCCTGTGCTGTGTCCACCACGTCATTCGACGTAAGGCCATAGTGCAGCCAGCGCGCTTCCGGACCTACCTTTTCAGCCACTGCGGTGGTAAAGGCAATTACGTCATGCCTTACCTCGGCCTCGATTTCGTGAATGCGTTTCAGATCAAAGTCACCGCGTTAGGCAATGGCCC
>DATBVH010000177.1:0-6051 GCA_036515395.1 Candidatus Angelobacter sp. | reverse complement strand
GGGCGGACGTGCTTCGTTGCTGGGAATTCCCTCCAAGCCGATGGAACTCAACTTAGCTAACGACATTATTTTCAAAGGCGCGCTGGTGCAGGGAATCAACGGACGCCTGATGTACAAGACATGGTTCCAGATGAACGCGCTGCTCAAAGCCGGCAAGCTTGATCTTGATCCGGTGATCACGGACCGCATGCCGATGGCCGACTTCAGCAAAGGCATGGACCGGCTGCGGACAGGCGAGTCGAGTAAAATTTTGTTGTATCCGAATGGAGCAGTGAGCAATTAGCAATTAGCAATTAGTAATCAGTGAAGAGCCTGAATGTCTGCCTGAGCACCTTTGGCTAATTGCCAGTTGCCAATTGCTAATTACTGAAATGCCTGTAGCACAAGGATCTGAGATGACTCCAACTACTACTTCCCGTCCACAATTGTCGTATCTAACAGACCAGATGAACGAACTCAAGCAGAAAGGCACGCACTTTAAGTTGCGCGTGCTGGAAGATGAGCAGGCGCCGGAGTGCACGGTCGACGGCAAACATGTCATCAATCTGGCGTCGAATAATTACCTGGGGCTGACCACACATCCCAAGCTGCGCGAAGCCGCTATCGCCGCGACCAAAAAGTATGGCGTAGGATCCGGTGCGGTGCGCACCGTGAGCGGCACCATGTCTATCCACATGGAGCTGGAGGAGAAGATTGCCCGCTTCAAAAACACTGAGGCGTGCGTGGTGTTTCAGTCAGGCTTTGCGGCGAATGCGGGAACGGTTTCGGCGATCCTGGGCAAAGACGATTTCATTATTTCCGACGAACTGAACCATGCCAGCATTATTGATGGCGCGCGGCTTTCTAAGGCCAAGATCCTGGTGTTTCGCCACAAAGACATTGCTCATGCGGAAGAGCGGCTGAAGGAAGTTGCCGGCCAGCCGGGACACAAGCTGATTATCACCGATGGCGTCTTTTCCATGGATGGCGACATTGGCCCGCTGCCCGCACTGTGCGATCTGGCAGAGAAATACGGCGCCATTATGATGATTGACGACGCTCACTCTTCCGGCGTGCTGGGACGCAACGGTCGCGGCACGGTGGACCACTACAAAGTCCACGGCAGGGTTGATATCCAGGTGGGAACACTCTCAAAAGCCATCGGCGCGCTGGGCGGCTACGTTTGCGGATCGAAAGACCTGATTGATTTTCTGTACCATCGCGCGCGGCCGTTTTTGTTTTCCACGTCGCATCCGCCGTCCGTGGCCGCAACCTGTATTGCCGCCTTTGATGTGCTGGAGAAAGAGCCCGAGCTGATGGACAAGCTGTGGGCGAATACGCGTTTCTTCAAGAAAGAGCTGGGGCTGTTGGGCTTCAACATCGGCGGCAGCATCACTCCGGCCAGTGAGACCCCTATCACACCGATCATCATTGGCGATGGACGCCTGACCATGGAATTCAGCCGCGAGTTGTTCAATGAAGGCGTGTTCACGCCGGGCATCGCGTTCCCGACGGTGGCCGAGGGCAAGGCGCGTCTGCGCACCATCATGACCGCCACCCACACGCAGGACCAACTAACCAAAGCGCTGGAAGTGCTGAAGAAGGTGGGGACAAGGATGGGGATTATCAAGTAGGTTTTTTGTCCCGAGCGTAGCGAGGGAACCCTACCCTGGACTATCTTGATTGGCTCAATCAACCACTGAGCGGGTAGCGATTCCTCACTCCGTTCGGAATTTTAGAGCGCCACCCACCACTGTCGCTATCACCTTGCCCTGCATCTGCTTGCCATCGAACGGCGAGTTTCTTGATTTCGAATGTGACTGCGCCACGTGATAGGCCCATTTTTTTGCGGGATCGAAAATGGTGACATCGGCCCGTGCGCCCACGGCCAGCGTGCCTCGGCCTTGCAAGTTCATTACCCGCGCGGGATTGGCGGAAAGCAGTTCGACAATCCGCCGCAGCGGGATATTGTGACGGTAATGCAAGATGGAAACGCACAGGCCCAGGGCGGTTTCAAGGCCGGTAATGCCAAAAGGCGCGCGATCAAACTCCTGGTTCTTTTCATGCGCGGCATGCGGAGCATGGTCGGTGGCGACGCAATCGACGGCGCCGTCAGCCAGGCCGGCGAGCAGGGCATCGCGATCTTCATGCGAGCGCAGGGGTGGATTCATTTTGTAGTTGGTGTCGTATTGGCCTACGTTTTCATCCAGCAGCGTGAAGTGGTGCGGTGTGATCTCGCAGGTCACGCGCAGATGGTCGCGCTTAGCCTTGCGGACAGCGCGTAGCGCAGCGGCAGTTGAAAGATGCGCAACGTGGTAGCGGCCTTTGGTCTCTGCTGTGAGGCGAATGTCGCGCTCGACAATGGAGCTTTCAGCTTCGCCGGGCCAGCCGCGCAGACCCAGGCGAAATGCCGTGGGGCCGGCATTCATGGCAGAGCCTTCCGTGATACGGCAATCTTCAGCGTGTTGCACTACAGGCATGTTCAACGCGGCGGCAGACGTGAGGGTCTGGCGCATGATGTTGTCATCGAGAATAGGCTTACCGTCATCGCTAAAGGCGACAGCGCCGGCCCGTTTGAGAGCGGCGAAATCGGTAAGGCGTTCGCCCATGCTGCCAACTGTGGCAGCGGCGACCGGAAAGACATTGACATGCGCGCCGCGAGCGGGGTCGAGCATCCAGCGAGTAATCTCTGCCGAATCGTTCACAGGATTTGTGTTTGGCATGGTGCAGACGGAGGTAAATCCACCCGCGGCAGCAGACATGGTGCCGCTGGCTATGGTTTCTTTGTGTGACTGCCCAGGCTCGCGCAAGTGGACGTGAATATCGATGAAGCCGGGTGCGACGATAAGCCCGCGAGCGTTGAAGCTGTCATCGGCTTTGCCGCGCAGTTTGCCGGGGGGCGCAACTTCCACGACGCGGCCGTCTTTGAGCAAAAGATCGTACTTGCCCTCAAGACGCTCAGCGGGGTCGATGAGGAGACCATTGCGGATTGCGAGAGATCCAGCCTTCATGAGGAACCTTTCGCCGCAAAAGTATCAGCAATTAGCAACTGGCAATTAGCAATTAGCCAGCCGAGATGGTGCTTGCAGTGCCGATAAACTCCGGCTAGTTGCCAATTGCTATTTGCTAATTGCTGGTTCATGCCACCCCCAAACACGTTGCCAGAATCGCCATGCGCACGTACACGCCGTTATGCACCTGCTCTTCAATGACTGACTGGGGGCCGTCGGCGACTTCGCTTTGGATTTCCATCCCTCGAACCATGGGGCCGGGATGCATGACGATGGCATCGCTTTTCGCGAGCTTTAATCGTTCCGGGGTGAGTTGGTAATGAGCAATGTAATTATTCACATCCAACTTAAGTCCGGCGAGCCGTTCTTTCTGCACGCGCAGCATCATGATCACGTCGGCTTTGCGGGCAGCTTCGTCAATGTGGCGGCTGACTTTCACGCCGGGAGCGAGCGACGCGGCATAGTCGGGCAACAATTCCGGCGGGCCGCAGAGAACAATTTGCGCACCGAATTTTGAGAGCAGGTGAACGTTGGACCGCACGACGCGGCTGTGCTGGATATCGCCCACCATGGTGATGCGCAGGCCTTTCAAAGACCGCTTGTGGCGTAGGATGGTATAGGCATCCAGCAGCGCTTGTGATGGATGCTCATGCATGCCGTCACCGGCATTGATGATGGGAATTTTCAGGTTGCGGGCCAGCACGTGCGGCGCGCCGGAAGAAGGATGCCGCACCACAATGCAATCCGATCCGAGCGCCTGAAGCGTCTTTCCGGTATCCACCAGCGACTCGCCTTTCTCGATGCTGGACGAGACCGCGCTGATTACGGACGTGTGGGTGCCGAGCAGCTTGGCAGCGAATTCAAAAGAGACGCGGGTACGCGTGGAAGCTTCATAAAAAAGAAGAGCAATGCGTTTACCCCTCAGAACAGGACGAGGCTTGCCGGACTGCATGCGGCGCGCCAGCTTAAGAAAAGAAGTAGTTTCATCTGCTGAGAGGTGCTCGAGTTCGATTAACGAGCGTGTGCGCGGCATGCTTAAGAAATACGTTCCACCAGCAGGACCTGCTCTTCCTGATCAATTTCATTCAGCTTGACTTCAATAATTTCAACGTCACTGGTTTGCACGGTGCGCCCGACAAAAGCAGCTTCAATCGGCAATTCGCGGTGTCCGCGATCGATGAGCACGCAGAGTTGCACGCGGCGAGGACGTCCGTGATCGAAAAGCGCGTCCATTGCGGCGCGAACTGTGCGGCCGGTGTAGAGAACGTCGTCCAGAAGGATCACGTTTTTATCCACGATGTCGGTTCCCAGCGGCGTGGCTTTCCTGATGACCGGGCTGGTGCCGACGGTGGAAAGATCGTCACGGTAGAGAGTAATGTCCAGGGTGCCTACCGGCACGGGAGTTTTTTCAATCTGCTGGATCAATGCGGCCAGGCGGGCGGCCAGCGGAACGCCGCGGCGCTTAATACCAACCAGCACCAGATTTTCCACGCCATTGTTTTTTTCAACGATCTGGTGAGCCAGGCGAACGAGTGTCCGCTCAATTTCAGAGGCGGACATGATGCGGCCTTTCACGTGCAGGTTGGGAAGTCGAGTGGAGGCAGGATTCATGTCATCGAATGATATCGGAAGCGGACGCGATGCGCCAATCTCCCGGGCTAAGCTCGCTTTTGTGGTTTGTCCATGGCAACTGACAGAGCGCCGGTACCCATACCAACGACGAGAAACAAAATAAAAAGCAATCCAAGGGCAAGGACCGTGAAGAAAATCAATCCGTCCGGCGTCGCAAGCCATTGTAGTGATGTCTGCGCCTGGGGATCAGGATTGTTAGCGGCGGCCTCATGGATTCTGGCGAGCATGAAATCGCGATACTCGGTGGGCTTGAAATAGATTGCCGCCAGCGAGAAAAACAGAAAAGTGCCAAAACTGAGCAGGGCTGTCAAAGCGCCCATGGTGGCGCCCTGTCCCCTGCGGAGAGGCAGAGGGTGCTCTCGCTTGTATCGGCGAATGGACGAAACCAGGGCGGCGGGTAGCACGATGAAAAGGCCGACCGGGGGAAGCACGACCGCCAGCATTCCAGCAAGGAAGGCCCAGGGCATGGCGGGCCGCAAAAAATCTTTCCATGCAATTCCGTATCCGCGACGAAGGCCGACATAGGCTAAAGGAGGAGGAGGCGGTGTTCCTGTGGGGAGGTCCGCCAAAAGAATCTCATGGACTTCCGAAGAGGGTTCAGCCGTAGCGATAACTCTAATTTGCGGCGCGCCGCAGGCCGGACAAAAGGCGAGTTGCCTTTCAATGGGATGTCCGCAGCGGTGGCAATCGCTTGGCATATATTTTCACGTTACAAGAGCTTGTCTAGCTTTGGCAAACCGGGGTCGCGCAAAGCTGGCGTTCTGAGAGAAGTTGCAAAATTTTTCTCAGCGGGGATGATGCACGGAATGTCCGCGGCACGATCGTGAAACGCCCATTCTAAGCGGCTAAAAGCACAAAGTTTTTTCGGGCGGTATATCAAAACGGGAAATTCCCACTCTACTTCAGCAAGCACCCAAAAATTTAAAACACTCTGCACAGCAGAAGAAAACGTGTCTTCCGGGAGAAGGAAAAGACCGTGAAAAAGACCCTTATCCGCATACTGATGGCTATTGCCTTAATGGCCCTCGGTTCCACAACTGTTCTGGCTGATGGCGGCCCTCTTCCATGGTGTATGCCCGGCCATATGTGCAATGCAAAATAATGTACTGTTGGCTGCGGCGCCTCTGGAATGGAATGCATCGCTAGAGTAAGCTTTCGGCTGACTCATGTGGCTCTCTAATGTATTGTGGCTGGTACCGCCAGTCCTGCAAAGCTTCCTTGCGATTCTGATGGTGCGGCGAGGAGCACAGAAGCGGTTTAAGTTTTTCTTTGCTTACACGCTTTTTGCGATAGCCGCGGAGACCACGAAATTTTCGCTGTTGAACCCGCATGTGACTACGTGGCCTTTTTTCCTGGCCGCGTGGGGGAGCGAAGCCATCTATGCGGTGCTGGGCTACCTGGCTATTTATGAAGTTTTCCGCGATGTCTT